>JABFWM010000540.1 GCA_013362195.1 Acidobacteriota bacterium | reverse complement strand
GTGCCGTTCGGGATGTAGTGCAGATCCGGCGGCAGATCGCCGGAGGCGATCGCATCGAAATTGTCGTTGTTCCCGTGGATCCAGTAGACGGGCGCGCCGAGCGGCTCGTAGCGCCCGTCGTCGGCAGCGATGTCGCCCACGCACAACCAGCAGGGAACGTCGGGATGCCGTGCGATGATGCGGCGCGCGTCGGCAAACGCGCCGTGAATGTCGCCTAGCGCGCCGAAGACGCCGGCGGAGTCACCGTCGCGGGCACCAGCAGATCCGTCTTGTCCCAGATGAAATCCTTGTTGCTGTACACCGCGAGCTCGTAATCCTTGCCCATGAAGATCGCGGACACCGGGCAGGCCTCCTCGCAGTACCCGCAGAAGATGCACCGCGTCTTGTGAATCTGGTAGACCTTCGCGTAGCGCGGTCCCGCCTGCACGCTGCCGTCGTTCTCGGCGGCCTCGAGATAAATCGCATCGGCCGGGCACGCCACCGCGCACAACCCGCACGCGACGCACTTCTCCAGCCCGTTCTCGTCGCGCATCAGCACCTGCTTGCCGCGCCACTTCGGGAAGACGGGGATCTTTTCGTCGGGATAGTTGACCGTGATCTTCTTCTTGAAGATGTGCTTGAAGGTGGTCGCAAAGCCGACAATCAGCGGACGAATCATATTCGAACGATCATAACAGAGGGCGACGGGCGAGGGGCGAGGAGCGGCGGGCGAGGGGCGACGGGCGAGGGGCGCATCGGGGTGAAGTCCCGCAGACGGGAGGCCACCGGGGCCCGAGGGCCGCGCATCGACGGCGAACGGCAGGCCGCTTATACTTGATCGAGGCCGTTCGGCGGCCTTCTTTCGAGAAACTGTTCGCGTCGCCGCATGACGGCGGCGCAAAGCGCGCCCACGACCCGGGCCCGACGCGCGTTGTTCGCGCGCGGCGGTGGGACCAGCGGAACAGGCCGAGGGGCCCCCGCAAGCGAGGAGCCGGGTCCGCGCGGAGCCCCGGTGAACATTGGAAGGACAATCGAGGCTGTTGACCGGCGAGCAGGTCGTCCTCACGACGCTCATGGCGAAGCTGGCCGTGGGCGCCGTCCTGTCGACGATGCTGGTGCGGTTCCCCTGGTTCCGGCGCATCCTGCTCACCGAGAAGCGCGACTGGCCCGAGCGGTTGATCTTTGCCGCGAGCCTCGGCGTCCCGCTCACGGCCGGCGTGCTCTGGCGCCTGCTCCTCAACAATAACGCCGCCGATCTGACGCTCTCGGGCGCGTTTCTCGCCGGCCTGCTCGCCGGCCCGTACGCCGGAGCGATCGTCGGCGCCCTCGTCGGCATTCCCGCCTTCGCGGCGGGCGAGTTCGCCGCGCTGCCCTTCGCCGTGGGCTGCGGCTTTGCCGGCGGCGGCCTCCGCGAGATCTGTCCGCCGGAAGCGATCTGGCACTTCTCTCCCCTGTTCTTCACCGGACTGCACCGCCACGTCTGGAAACTGGTGCGGCGCTTCGAGATCGACTGGGTCGTCGTGCTGCTCGCGGTGCCGATCGGGCTCGAGATCATCCTGCAGGCGGTCGGCTACCGGTGGCCGGCGCGCGTGTTCGTGATCCCCGCGCACACGCCGCTGCTCTGGTTCTTCGTCATTCTCGCCACGGTGCTGTCGGTCGCGATCCCGATCAAGATCTGGAACAGCGCCCGGATCGAGCACCGGCTGCAGGAACAGGAGAAGCTGCTCATGGCCGCGCAGCTCGACGCGCTCGCCAGCCAGATCAATCCGCACTTCCTGTTCAACACGCTCACGTCGATCTCGTCGCTGATCCGCTCGCAGCCGGAAACCGCGCGCACGCTCATCGTGAAGCTCTCGGGGCTGCTGCGGCGGCTGCTGCGCAGCCAGGAGTACTTCGTCCCGCTCCGCGAGGAGCTGGAAGCGATCGACGAGTACCTCGACATCGAAAGCGTGCGGTTCGGTCCGAAGCTGCGCATCGAGAAGGACATCGATCCCGCGACGCTCGATCTGGTCGTCCCCAGCATGCTGCTGCAGCCGCTGGTCGAGAACTCGATCAAGCACGGGCTCTCGCACAAGCTCGGCGAAGGCCGCATCACGATCCGCAGCGCGCGCCGGAACGGCCACGCCATCATCGACGTCATCGACAACGGCATGGGCGTGCCGAACGGCGATGCCGCGCGCGCCAAGGGCACCGGCATCGGCCTGCGCAACGTCAACGAACGGCTGCGGGTGATCTACGGCGCGAACTACCAGCTCCAGCTCGATAGCGTGCCGGGCGAGGGCACCTGCGCGCGCATCGTGATCCCCGAGCTCGAGACGCCGACCCGCATCACCGCGTGACGATGGCCGACGATCTCCGGACGGTCGTCGTCGACGACGAGCAGCTCGCGCGGGAGGAGCTGTGTTTCCAGCTGCAGCAGCTCGGCGCGGTGGAGGTCGTGGCGCAGGCGTCCAACGGCGTCGACGCGCTGCGCGTCATCGAGGAGCACCAGCCCGATCTCGTCATGCTCGACGTGCAGATGCCGGGCATCACCGGGTTCGAGGTGGCGCGGCGGGTGCTGCTGGCGGGCATCGAGTCGCACCTCGTGTTCGTGACCGCGTTCGACCAGTACGCCATCGAAGCGTTCGACGTGAACGCCGTCGATTACGTCCTGAAGCCGGTCGAACCGGCGCGGCTGGCGACGGCCGTGGAGCGCGTCCGGCGCCGCCTCGCGGTCGAGCGGACCGCGCTGCGGCCCCGCGAGGAGCTGGATCGGCTCCTGCAGGCCTTGGCCGAGCGGCAGGGCCGGCGCGAGCAGCTCGCGCTCAAGGTGGACGAGCGGTTTCTCCTGGTCCACACCGACGAGGTCGTCCACGCCTCGGTCGAGGACGACCAGATCCGGGTTGTAACGAACAGCTTGTCTGGGACGTCTAACTATCGGACACTGGATGAATTACAGGCGCGGCTCGATCCTGCGGTATTCTGGCGGGTGCACCGGTCGCACCTGGTGAACATCAACAAGATCAAGGAGATCGTCCCCTGGTTCAGCCGGAATTACATCCTGAAGATGAGAGACGGCAAAGGGACGGAGATCCCGGTGAGCCGGTCGCAGACGCGCCGGCTCCGCGAGTACCTCAAGCTATGAGCACGACCAACGATACGCCGTTCGACATGCCGTACCAGGCGCCGGAGCCGGAGCGGTTCGAAGAACCGACGGTGGAGGCCTACCCGGCGCCCGCGGTGTCCCCCGACGTCATCGTTCCCGGGGATCAAGGCGCCGCCGCCGTGGCCGCACCGGCGCCCGACGGCCGCCTCGCCGTCGAAGGCAGTTCGGCGTGGCTGAACCGCCTCGGCGAGGAGCTCGTCGCGTGGTTCAAGACGCTGGCGTCCGCCGCGGTCTACGCGACGCTGATCGTAACCTTCGGCTTTCAGGTCGCGCGCGTCGAAGGCATGAGCATGGCGCCGACGCTCCAGGACCAGGATCGGCTGATCGTCAACAAGCTCGCCTATCGCGTCGGCGATCCGCACGTCGGCGACATCGTCATGCTGTATTACCCGCTCAAGCCCGAGAAGTCGTTCGTCAAGCGGGTCATCGCCGAGGAAGGGGACCAGGTTCGCGTCGTGGACGGCCGCGTCTATCGCAACGACGTCCCGCTCGACGACAGCTTCGTGCCGCCCGAGTACCGCAGCCATGACGACTGGGGCCCGCAGGTGATCCCCGAGGGCTACTACTTCGTGATGGGCGATCATCGGAACAACAGCTCCGACAGCCGGCACTGGGGGTTCGTGCCGAAGAAGTACATCATCGGCAAAGTGCAGCTCCGGTGGTGGCCGCTCGGCCACGCGCGCGTGTTCTAACCGGCTCGCGAAGATCCGCAGCCGGTGTCCCCGACCCGCCATCAGGCGGTTTCGCGCGTTCTGCTCCGCGTCCTGCTCCTCAATCTGATCGTCGCGGGCGCGAAGCTGATCCTCGGCTACACGACCGGCGCGGTCAGCGTCGTGTCCGACGGGTTCCACTCGCTGACGGACTCCTCGTCCAACATCATCGGCCTCGTCGGGCTGCGCGCGTCGCGCATGCCGCCCGACGCGGATCATCCCTACGGCCACCGCAAGTACGAGACGCTCGCGGCCGGCGGCATCTTCGTGTTCCTGGTGCTCGCGGTGGTCGAAATCGGCCGCTCCGCGCTCAACCGTCTCTCCAATCCCGCCCCGCCCGTCGTCACCTGGTTCAGCTTTGCGGTGATGATCGCGACGCTCGCGATCAACATGGCCGTCGTGCGATACGAGGGGCGGACCGGGCGTCGGCTGAACAGCGAGCTGCTGCTCGCCGACGCGACGCACACGCGGACGGATGTGTACGCGACGATCGGCGTCCTCTTCTCGCTGGCCGCGGTCTGGATTGGCTTTCCGCTCCTCGATCCGATCGGCGGCCTCGTCATTGCGGTGCTGATTGCGTACACGGGGTTCGAGATCGGCCGCGACGCGTCGCGGATCCTGTCGGACCGCGTGATGATCGACGAGGACGCCATCCGGCGCATCGTGATGAGCGTGCCGGAGGTGCTGGGCTGCCATCACATTCGATCGCGCGGGACGATCGATCACGTGTTCCTCGACCTGCACGTCTGGTTTCCCGCCGATGCGCCGCTCGGCCACGCCCATCAGGTGTCGCACGTGGTGAAGGACCGGCTGATGCAGCAGTTCCCGCAGATCGCCGACGCGATCATTCACATCGAGCCGCCGCCGTCTGACGACTCGGGGCTCGAGGCGTAGCGGCTCAGGCTTACGCGGCTTAGGGCTCACGGCTCAAGGCTCAGGGCTCATGCGGCTTAGGGCTCAGGGCTCAGGGCTCAGGGCTCATGCCACGGGCGGCCATCGTGTTGGGTGCGACTGGCGCGCGGGGCGCTCACGGCGCGCCGTAGATCGCCTCGATGGCGTCGCGCCAATTGAGCTCAATCGCCTTGCGGCGGATCTTCAGCGTCGGCGTCAGCTCGCCGCTCTCGATCGAGAACTCGCGCGGCAACAGCCGGATCTTCTTGATGCGCTCGAAGGATGGGAGCTCCTGGTTGAGCGCCTCGACAATCTCCTCGTACAAAGCCATCACGTCCGCGCGCGCGACCAGCTCGTCGCGCGGTCCAAGCGGACGGCCGAGATCGCGCAGCCGGCGCTCGAGCGCGCTGAACTCCGGCACGATCAGCGCGGCCGCGAACTTGCGCCGGTCGCCGAGCAGCATCGCCTCCGCGATCAGCGGACTCCGCTTCAACGTGGCCTCGATCGGCTGCGGCGCGATCTTCTTGCCGCCGGAGGTCACGAGGAGATCCTTCTTGCGATCCGTAATCGTCAGGAAGCCGGCGGCGTCGAGGGCACCGATGTCGCCGGTGTGGAACCACCCGTCGCGCAGCACGGCGGCCGTCTCGGCCGGCTTGTTGTAGTAGCCGGCCATGATGTTCGGGCCGCGCGCGAGGATCTCGCCGTCCTCGGCAATCGTGATCTCGACGCCGGGAATCGCCCGGCCCACCGATCCCGCGCGGGCGGCGCCCGGAGGATTGCCCGTCAGCACCGGCGCGGTTTCGGTCAGGCCGTAGCCCTCGGTGATCGGCAGGCCGATGCCGTGGAAGAATTCCGCCACCGCGAGCGGCAGCGGCGCGCTCCCGGAGATCATCGTGTGCAGCCGTCCGCCGACGTGTTCGCGGATCTTCGACCAGACCAGCCGCTCGGCCAGCGCGGCTTCGAGCCTGAGGATGCCCGACATCCGGCGGCCGGTCATCTCCGCTCTGGCGCGCGCCTTCGCGACGTTCACGCCCCAGTGGAACAGCGTCCGGCGCGGCTGCGGCAGATCGTGTCCCCGCTGCATGATGCGCGCTTCGAA
Organism: Acidobacteriota bacterium; assembly: GCA_013362195.1. Taxonomy (GTDB): domain Bacteria; phylum Acidobacteriota; class Vicinamibacteria; order Vicinamibacterales; family 2-12-FULL-66-21; genus QHWT01. The sequence continues at coordinate 1,161 of JABFWM010000540.1, read as the reverse complement.
CTTCTCGTAGACGCGCGGGACGCCGGTCATCAGCGTCGGGCGCACCACGAGGATGTCGCGCGCCACGGTCTCGAGCGACTCCGCGAAGACAATCGTGACGCCGTTGAACAGTCCGACATACGCCAGCATCCGTTCGAACGCGTGGCTGAGCGGCAGGAAGGACAATGCGATCTCGTCGTCGCCGAGCCGGAGGATCGTCTGCGCAGCGAGCAGGTTCGAGGCGAGATTGCCGTGCGTCAGCATCGCCCCCTTCGGCTCTCCGGTGGTCCCCGAGGTGTAGATGATTGCCGCGAGATCGTGCGGCGCGACGCGCCTCGCGTCGTCGCGGAACGATCGTCCGGTGCCCCACGAGCCGAGCAGCTGCCGATGCCCGCGCTCGAGCACCGACGCCAGCGACAGCACCGACGGAGACGCCGCGCTGACGTCGTCGAAGACGATCACCGCTTCCAGCGCGGGCAGCTCGTGGCGGACGCGCTGGATCTTCTCGAGCTGCTCGGCAGACGAGACGAACGCCACACGCGCGCCAGCGTCCGCGACGATGTAGCGCACCTGCGGGGGCATGAGCGTCGGGTAGACCGGCACGCTGACGGCGCCGAAGGCGAGCAGCGCCAGATCCGCCAGCAGCCACTCGGGGCGGCTCTCGGACATGATCGCGACGCGATCGCCGGGCTGGACGCCGACGGCCCGGAGGCCGAGCGACAGATCGCGCAAGCGATCGAACCAGTCCCTGGTGGATTCGCCGACGATCGTCCCGCCGCGGACCCATCCGACCAGCAGCGGCTTGGGATGACGCCCGAGCACGTGAAACGGCAGGTCCGCGATGGTGTTGAGGTCCGCTGCGGTCTCGACCGCGGGAAGAGTCACGGGCGGATCTTAATCTGATTTCGCGGGGCCGCCTTCAGACGGACGCTATCGTTTCAGAGCCGCGTAGCTTCCGCCTTCAGGCGGAAGTCCGGCGCCGCCGTCGCGTCGCTTCCGCCTTCGAGGTGCTTCCGCCTGAAGGCGGAAGCTACGGGACTCGGTGGTTCGCGCTTCCGCCTGAAGACGGAGCCTCCGGTGGCCGGTCGTTCCGACATCCGCCTGAAGGCGGAAGCTACGGGACTCGGTGGTTCGCGCTCAATATCCCGCCCGCTTGTCGACGACGTTCCTCAGCGGCTGACC
>JABFWM010000643.1 GCA_013362195.1 Acidobacteriota bacterium | reverse complement strand
CCGAAGAGCGGCATGAACGCGTCGGTCGGCGACGTGCTCAACCAGGGCCGGTTCGCGGTCTACGTGTCGAACATCTCGGAAGAGGGCATCCTGCTGCAGGGCAACAATCTGTGGGTGCCGTCCGGATCCGCGGGAGACGTTCCGAAGTACGAGAACCTCGCGCGCGCGATGGGCGTCGACCTCGGCGGCTGGAGTTTCGGCGCGCAGTTCGCGGATCTCAACAACGACGGCTTCCTCGATCTCTATCTGGTCAACGGCTACGTCTCGGCGTCGCGCAGCGAAAGCTATTGGTACGACTTCTCGAAGATCGCCGGCGGCAATCAGCTGGTGATCTCCGACGCGCGCAACTGGCCCGCCATGGGGACGCGCAGCCTCGGGGGGTATCAGCAGAAGAAGGTCTGGATCAGCGACGGCGCGGGACGGTTTCTCGACGTCGCGCCGATGGTTGGGGTCACCGATCGCTACGACGGACGCTCCGTCGCGGTTGCCGATCTCTCGAACCGCGGCGCGCTCGACGTGATCGTCGCGAATCAGCGCGGGCCGCTGCTGCTCTATCGCAACGACGTCGCACCAGGGCGCGCCTGGGTTGCCTTCGATCTCGAGGGGGGATGCCGATCGGATTCACCAGCTTCCGGCTGCAGCAATCGCGCCGCGATTGGCGCGCAGGTGACGCTCTATTGGAACGGTCAGCAGCAGCTGCAGGAAGTGCAGGGGGGATCGGGCTTCTGCGCGCAGAACCAGCACCGCCTGCACTTCGGCCTGGGCTCCAGCGCCGCGATTGACAAGGCGGTCGTTCGCTGGCCTTCGGGGAAAGTTCAGGTGCTGCCGCGCCCCGAACCCAACCGCGTGCACAAGATCGAGGAGCCCGCGTGACCACCCCGTCGATCGCGACCACGCCGTCCGCGGCGCCGCAGGCGCCGCGGCGGATCCGCGTCGATCAGCGGTACCTCGCGCCGGCGCTCATCACCTGCGTGCTGCTGGCCGGGCAGATCACGTTCGGATTTCTCGAGAGCTGGTCGCGTACCTTTCTGGCGATTGCCACGGCGATTGGCGTCGAGTTGATCGCCGTCCGTGCGCTCTACGGCAAGTGGCCGCACCTCGCGAGCGCGTACGTGTCCGGGATCAGCGTCGGCATGCTGGTCCGCTCGCCGGCGTTCTGGCCCTACGCGCTGTGCTCGGCGATTTCGATCACCTCGAAATACGCGCTCCGCATCGAGGGACGCCATCTCTGGAATCCGACGAACTTCGGCATCGTCGCCATGCTGTTGCTGGCGGCGGACGCTGTCGCCGGATTGAGCGTGCAGTGGGGCAACAACCTGCTGCCGATGATCGTGGTGTGGATGTTCGGAGTGGTCATCCTGCGGATGGTCGGCCGGCTGCACATCACGCTGACCTACGTCGCGTCCTTCCTGTTCTTCGCCTACCTGCGCGCGGCGCTCAACGGCCACCCGTTCCTCGGCGAGGCGGCGCCAATCACCGGGCCGATGTATCAGCTCTTCATCTTCTTCATGATCACCGACCCGAAGACGACGGTGCGGCCGCGGTGGGCGCAGTCGCTGGTGACGGTGATCATCGCGGCGCTCGAGGCCGTGTTCCGGCTGATGCAGTTCGTCTACGCCCCGTTCTACGCGCTCTTCATCGTCGGGCCGATCGCGAACCTGATCGAGATTGCGATCGACAAGCAGAAGGCCGCGAAGCGAGCACAGGTGCTGCCTTCGTGAACTTCGTGGCGCTGGCGGTTTGTGCGAAGGCCGTGGCTGTGCAGCGTCACTGGGCACGGCGCTGACCATCCCCGCGCGCCGATCCCTCCTCGAAGGTGAAGCCACTTCGCTCGAGAAGCCGGACGACCTCGGCGCGCGTCGCGCCAAGCTTCGCCGCTGACGCCAGGATGTCCGTGGCGAGTACGGGAAACCAGTCGCGCCGCGTGCGATCGAGCAGGCCGGCGACGTCGAACGGCTCGATGGCGCGGTCGATTTGCTCGGTGAGAGCCTGCCGCTCACGCCCGGCCGGCCGGGATGCGGCGATTGCCGTGCACGCGGCGAGCTCCGGTCCGAACGAGGGATGCGCGTGCAGCAGGAAGCCCGGCGCGCGTTCGGAGTGGCCGAGCCGCCGGACCGCTTCGCTGAAGCTTGCGGCGGAGAAATAAAGCAGGCTGAGGCGCTTGAAGAGCGGCGGATCGTCCATTGAGGCATATAGCGCCGCGACGAGCCGTTCGGTGGCGTCGAGCTCCGCGATCGTGACCCGCTCGTACTCGGCGAGCGCGGCCTGGCGTTCGCGCCCCGGCTCGGTACGCTCGAGGAGATCGACGAGGCGCAGCACGCCCAGCAGCGTCAGGGGGAATCCCGTCGAGAGCAGCGGATCGATGACTCCGGCGGCCGAGGGCAGCAGCGCCCACGCGGGCCCGGCGACGCGGGCGCTGCGGAACGCGAGACACGGGACGTGCACGAACGGCAGCAGCGCACGCGCCGACTGGAACTGATCGCGAATCGAGGGCAGCGCCTGAAGCAGGCGGTCCCACGCCGCCGCGCCGTCCGCGGCGGCGATCTCCGACGCGATCGCCGGCGTCAGCGCCGCGCCGGCGCTGGTGATGCCGTTGTTGAAGCGAAGCACCCAGATCCATCCTCCGGGAAACACGTGATGGACCGCCGCATCGTCCACGGGATACGGCGTGCCGGCCGCCGGTCTCAGGCGGTCCCAGCGGTCGACGTGCTCGAAATGCGTGTAGAGGCCCCGCGTCGGCGGCAGCCACCGCCGCGGCGCTTCGTCGAGGCCAAGAGCACGATGCAGGAAGCCGCGCGGGCCGCTCGCGTCGATCACGAAGCGCGCGTGGATGCGGATCGACCGGCCGTCGCGTTCGCCGTCGAGGATCATGGCGCTGCCGTCGCGCCACACGGAATCGAGCCGCGTCGAGTCGAGATACACGGCGCCTTCGGCTTGTGCGTCCTCGACCAGCGCACGATCGAAGTCGGGGCGATACCAGTGCATGTCCGCGACGGCATCGTGCGGGCTTGCCGCCACCAGCAGTTGCCGCGCGTGCTCCGGGTCCTCCGGGAACGGCGATCCGCGTTCGTGGAAGAAGAAGCTGAACCCGCGCTTCAGCCCGCACGCGACCTCCGGCCGCGCCTGCTGCCACGTGCCCCACTTGGAAAACGAACGGACTCGCGGCAGATCGTAGCGATCCGCCAGCTCCTCGATGAGCAGGTTGGCAAGCGGCGTCGACGATTCGCCGATCGCGAACCGCGGATGCCGGCCGCGTTCGACGAGCACCACGCGGCGCCCGCATTTGCGCAGGGCCAGCGCGGTCAGCGATCCGCTGAAGCCGGAGCCGATGATCGCGGCGTCCGCATCGACCCGCACGACCGCCGAACTCATTCGACGACGCGGTGATCCCCGGCCGCGCACGGCGCCGGGGGCAGGACGACCTGCCGCAGGTTCATCTCGTGCAAACGCCCGCGGCGCCACGCGGCGTCGCTGGTGCACGCGGACAACCGATCGAGATCCCACAGGTCCAGGAACACGCGTCCGCGGCCGGCTGCATGGTGGAGGGCGAGCGCGAAACTCCGCTCGACATCGTCGATAGTGGGCGCGCTGAAGCCTCCGGTCCGCACGAGCGCGTCCATCGCGCCATTTCCCGACCGCGTCGGGATCAGCGAGACGGCCGATGCGCCGCACGAGAAGGCGGCATCGATCGAGCGCACCAGCCAGACGTCCTGCTCGTCGGGCCGTACGAACGGGGGCCCGATGAGCAGGAAGACGCGAAGCGCGACGCCGCGTTCGCGAAGCGCGGCGGCGGCCGCACGGAACTCTGCGAAGGTGACGCGCTTGTTCAGCCGCTCGAGCGCGGATGGGTGCGCCGTCTCGAGTCCCATCGCGACTTCGAGCGTCGTCGCTGACGTCATCCCGTCAGCCTTCAGCAACGCGAGCAGTCGATCCACGCGCGCGCCGACCAGCGCGGGATGCGATTCGACGATCACTCGTGACAGTCCGGCCAGCGCCTCGACGACGCGCGGGTAGTCGGCCTCGGGCACCGCGCGGGGATCGAAGAAGCTCCCGGCGTTGTAGAGCTTCATGATCGTCACGTCCTCGACGTCATTGCGAAGCGTGCGGCGCGCGTCGTGAATCTGCGACGGGATCGCGCCCGCGGGCGTGTCGGTGCTGGTGGTGGATTGCCACAGGTCGCACATCGTGCAGCGCCATGCGCAATCACGTCCGGTGAGGAGCACGGCCGCGACCCGCGCGACAGTCCCGTCGTCCTGCCGCTCGTCTTCGACGAAGACGCCCTGATGGCGCCAGGGGTCGTGCGCAGGACGGGAGCCGCGCCGTTCGACCACGTAGCGATCGCGCGCGAGTGGAGACGCGGGGAAGACCTCCGCGTCACCCATAGAGGCGCTCGAGCGCGCGCCGGTAGTCGCGTTCGGACCGTCCGAGCCGGGCGCGCATCGCGTCTCTCGATACCGCGCCGTGCTGGAAGCGCCGCTTGGGGAAGACCGGCATCTCGATCCCGGTCACCGCCTTCACGCCGCGCCGGACGATCTCGCCCTTCAGCGAGTACAGCGCCGGCACGTCGTAGTGCGTCAGCGCGGCGAACGGGATCCCTTCCGCGATCTCGATCACGTTGGGCCGCGTGTACGGGCTGAACCCCTCGAAGCCGTACTGCGACGCCGGCGCGTACGTGCGCACGTAGCTTCGACTCAGTCCGCCGCTGTAGGTGAGCGAGTGCTTGATTTTCCCGACGCCCCAGCCTTCCTGATACAGCATCACGTTGTCGACGACGCTGCGGATGGTCAGCTCGGGATTGTCTTCGATCGGGTAATCTTTCAGGTTCTCGTCGCCGCCGTCGCCGTCGGCGAGGTAGCGCCAGTCCGGATAGCGCGCGCGAATGCCGCGGCAGAGCATCAGGCCCATGGCCGCGCACTCGACGTCGAGCGATTTGTAATCCTCGAGCGCGCGCAGCGTGGCCTCGACGTCGACGTCCTCGGTACGTCCCGCGATCTCCTCGAGGAAGATCGACAAGCCCGTGTCGGAGAGAAACGCACGCGCCTGATCGACGTCCGGGCCGTCACCAAGGTTCAGCACGAAGGCCTTCAGTCGCGCCGGGGCCATCCCGAGGCGCAGCATCGTGTGGTACGTGACGAGAAACACCGATCCGCTGTCGATCCCGCCCGAAAAGGTGACGCCAATCGGCGCCGTGCGGTCGCGCCGATCGATCGCGGCGAGCCACTTGGCCATTTCGTCGGCGAGCGCCGCGATGTAGCGCCGGCCGATCTCGTCGAGGTCCGCACGCAGCGCGCCCTGGCGCGGCGCGAAGAAGCGGGTGTAGGTCGGCGACGGGTCGGGACAGCCCACGAGCGCGAGTTCGACGATGTGGTGCGCGGGGACCATGCGCGTATAGCTCGGATGGAACTGCCCGCCGAGCCCGGCGTCTTCGAGGGCACGCTGCAGCGTGTCGATGCGATCGGCCACGAACAGCGCGGGACCCTCGTGGCGCTTCGCGAGGAAGTAGCGCATCGGCCGATCGAGCGAACGCGCCATGCGGACGGTGCGCCCGTCGACCGCGACGAGCGCGAACGATCCGTCGATGGTGCGCACCGCCGCGGCGTCGCCGCTGAGCACGCGGCGGCGCGCCTCCGCGACCTCGGGATCGTGCAGCTGGTTCAGGCCCGGGTCGAGCAGATCGATGACGCGTTCGATGGGGCGATGCATCGCGTTATTCTACGGCAGCCACAGGCACGGCCTGCGGCGCATCATCAACGGTCGCGACGATTAGAAGGCTCACGAAGGCATACATATGAGCCGTCGGCCGTCACGCCCTTCTGGTCTTCCGTACGCGCAGCGCCTTCATCCACAGCACGCCGAGCCCCACGAACGGGATCAAGTACACGACGATCAGCCACGGTGCGGGGCGCGTGTCATAGGTGGCGGTCACCTGTCCGTCGACCGCGGCACGGCCCAGCGCTCCATCGACCGTGACGTGGACCGCGAACGGGCCTTCGTGATCCATCAGGAGCGCGGCGAATAGCCGTTCACGGGCGCGGCGCGCGCCTCGCGGGCCGCGCCGTCGCGATCGAGCGGTCGAATCGCGACGGTCGCCTGCGTGCCAGGCGGGATTGTCGCCTTCCCGTCAGCGCTGTCCACCACGATCCAGAACTGGCCCGCCGCCCGTCCATCGTCGGTCGTATCGGGATCCGTCCAGACGGAAATGCTGTAGGCGCCGGCGGCGCGGCTCGTCACGATCGGAAACGGCGGACCGCTGTGCGCGAGCACCAGTGAGCGCGACGGGACCAGCATCGCCACTGCCGCGATCGCCAGCGCCCACCTGGCGTTCATCCGCCGAGTCCCGTTCCGCGCATCACCATGGGCTGCGAGAGCACCCACAGCGCGAGCACGGTCAGCGCAACGACCACGACGCTCCATGGCGCCGCGGCGCGCGCCGCCGCAGCAGGGTGATCGCGTTCCGAAACGAGGTGCACGAGCACGATGGAGCCGAGCGCGCCGAGCAGCACCGATCCGAGCTGGAACGGAAATACCGTACCGGGACGCAGGCCGAGCCACGTCCAGTTCGGATCGCCAAGCACCGCCCGCCCCGTCGCCTCGATGGTTGCACTCTGCAGGACCGGCAACAGCGTGCCCGCGCCGGTCAGAAAATGAAAGCCGTAGTGCGCGAGCCACACGCCGACGCCGAACGGCACGAATGCATACGCGTAGCGGACAGCGATGTCCCTGATGCCGAGCGCAGAGGTGACCGTCAGGCGGCGCGTGACCCATGCCGCGCCCGACACAAGACTCAGCGGGATGATGCCGAGCGCCAGGACGAAGATCAGACCGAGCACGGGCGCTTCACGCGCCGTGCCCATCGCGCGCGCGATCCCCACCTCCAGGGTGTAGACGGGCCCGACCATCGCGAACGCGTTGAGGAGCGCGCCGAACGTGAAGAGCAGCGCCAGCGCCGCGAGATCCGTCCGGCGTGAGAGACGGCCGATGGACGAGCGCCGCCGATCGTCGACGAGCTCGTCGCCGGGCACGCGCAGATGAACGCCCACGTTGTCGTGCGGGCATGCCTGCACGCAGTCGAGACAGAACGTGCAATCGAGGTTCCCGACTTTCGCGGGCAGGAACAGTGCCAGCTCGCAGCCGCGTTGAACCACCGTCGCGGGCGCTCCCTCGGCGTAGCGTCCTTTGATGCAATCGGCGGTCGAGCAGGTGCGGCAAACCGCCAGCTGACGGACCCCGATCTCGATTGGAGAAACCGTGGACGCGATGAAGTTGAACTGTCCGACGGGGCAGACGTGCTTGCAGAACGCCGCGCCCGTGAACATCGTGTCGACCAGCAGCGCCGCGGCGAAGTAGCCGACGACCAGCCAGGCCGTCGCCGCGGGCAGCGACCACAGGTCGAACAGCTCGTAGGCGAACAGCACGGACGCGAACAGCGTCAACGCGATCCATTTGCCGCGGAGCCAGCGCGGCCAGCGCCGGGTCGGCCGATGCAGCCGGCGCCCGAGATCGCGAACGAGGATCATCGGGCAGGCGCCGCAGAACACGTTGCCCACGGCAAGCAGCGCGCCGATCAGCAGACCGCGGTAGTGGATCCAGGTGAGGACCGTCGCCAGGTTTTTCGGCGCGAGATCGGATCCCCACAGCCCGTGCAGCACGATTGCGATCGCGATGAGCAGCAGGACGATCTGGCTGGCGGTGCGGAAACGGCGCCACCGCAACACCCGCCCGGCCAGCGGCCATCGCAGGACGTCGGTGGCCGCATTCGGCCGATCGGTCGCGGGAGCCAGAGGGGACATCGGAGTTCCGGATGGGTGCGCGTCAATCCGAGGCGCGCACGCTCCGTACGTCAATCCGACGCTCGGTCCGTGCGCCGTCGGGCAGCGTCACCGACACGAGCAGGATCCAGTCGCCTTCCATCGTGAACGTAAATGCGATCGCGTAGAGGCCGGGCGTGTCGCGCGCCTCCACGGCGTCGGCGAACACCGGCGCCATGCCGGCATGAGTCATGTGTCCCTCGAGCCGCACCTTCGCGCCGGCCACCGGCTTGCCCGCGGCGTCGTCGAGCGTCACGGCCAGGGTCGCCGGCCCGATGGCCGGCGCCGGCGGGCTGAGCGTCCAGCGGACATCGACGTGCGCTTCCTTCGCTGCGCGGCGGCAGGCAGTGGCGAGGGCCGCGGCAGCCAGAACACCCGCGATCGCCGCCGCGCGGGTCGTGGCGTTGATCACGCGGCGTCGGCGTAGATCGCGCACGAGCACCGCGGCGCCGCCTGCTCGCCGGCCGGCGGGAACAGGTGGTAGTACATCGCGATCACCATCGGAACGAACACCAGCGTGTTGTAAAAGAGGTGCAGCTCGACGCGTGGAACCCACAGCTGGATGAGGCTGGTCGGCACCGGGCGTCCCAGCAGGTTGTGTCCGACGATCGCCTGTGTCTGCAGCAGCGCGTGCTCGACGTGGTGGAAGAACTGGATCGACAACGCCGTCGTCCACCAGAAGCGATCGAGCCTGCCGGTGAACCCGCGCCGCAGCATCCACAATCCGGCGAGCATCACCAGCGCGTACCCGTAATGGAGGCTCTCGGACCTGATCAGCCACGGGAACAGCATGCCAAGCGCGCCGCGCGCCTCCGGGACCGGCCACCCGAGCAGATAGATCTGCAATCCCTGCAGCAGGTGTTCGGTCCAGTGGGCGATGACGATCACCATGAACACGCGCAGCGCCAGCTCGTGGCGGTCGGAGTTCAGGCGATCCATGAAGCTCGCCGGCAATCCAGGGGCGAGCGCCGCATGTGCCGTGTGCATGATCGCGCGTCCTACTTCGGGGTATCGCTGCGCCAGATTCTCGTCAGTCCGAACACACCGGCCAGCGCCGCGACGGCCAGCACCACGTGGCTCGCCTGCCTGAGCGCGGGCGGCTGATGGCCGGTCGTCCAGACCCAACCCAGGCCGACAATTATAAGGAGAAGCACCACGAATACAGTGATCGCGGCGCGCACGCGGTTGCGGATCTGGTCCTTTCGGTTCATGGCCGTAGACGTCAACGCTACACCGGTCCGACGACGCCGTGCCGCCGCCGTGCCGATACGAACACATCGTAGGCTGGCCAGCCCAGCGCCGTGATGGCGAGACTCCCGAACGCCTGCAGCGGACGGGTGATCGCGAGCACCACCAGGACGCACGCGATCAGCAGCACGAATGCGGCGGGTGTCCACGGATACGCGGGCACGCCGAACGCATCCACATCCGGTACGCGGCGGCGGACGACGAACACCGCCGCCGCCGCGAGCGCGATGAACCCCATCGCGGCGGAGATCAGCAACGACACGATCTGATCGAACGATCCGACGATCACGAATGCGGTCGCGAGGACCGCGAGCAGCGTGGTTGCCCGTACCGGCGCGTGCGTGCGGGGATGCACCGACGCCAGCGTGGCCGGGAACACACCGTCGACGCTCATCGCGAGGTAGAGCCGCGGCGCCATCATCAGCAGCGCCATGGCGCTGGCCACCACCGACAGCAGAACCACCGCGGCAAGCAGTGGCGGTCCCGCGGCCCCGAGCATGGCTTCACCCGCGCGGCGCGCGAACGCCGACGCGCTCGTAGCCTCGCGGCCCGGCACGAGATAGATGAAGGCGCACGTGGTCGCCACGTAAAGGAGGGTGATCGACGCGACGCCGAGTCCAAATGCGAATGGCAGGGTACGGCGCGCATCGCGTACTTCACCCGCGACGCGGCTCGCTTCCCAGAATCCGCCGAAGGAAAAGAACACGCTGACGAGGCCGATCGCCAGTCCCTCGGCAGGCGGCGGCGCATTGACGCGCGCGGCGGCGGATGCCGCGAAGTTCGACCACTGCCCGGCGCCGACGGTGAACGCCAGGACAATCGTCGCGCCGAAGGCGAGCAGCTTGAAGATCGTCATCCCGTCGAACACGCGCGCGCTGAACCTCAGGCCCAGCATGTTGACGGCGGCGAGCACCCAGATGACCGCAACCGCAATGACCCGCTCCGCGCCTGTCGCCGACGGCCACAGCACGACGAGGTATTGCGACGATCCCCAGGCGAGCGCCGCCACGATGCCCGGATCCATGATCAACAGCGCCTGCCAGCCATACAGAAACGCGACGCGCTCGCCCCATCCTTCACGGAGGTAGACGTACGGCCCGCCCGCCTGCGGATAGCGCGACGCAAGCTCTCCGAACGTCAACGCGCCGGCCAGGACGATCGCGCCGCAAATCAGCCACAGGGCCAGCGTCAGCGCTGGAGAGGGCAGCGCGCCAATGAGTCCGGCCGGCGTGAGGAAAATGCCGACCCCGATCGTGTGTCCCACGACGAGCGCGGTCGCCGACCAGGGGCCGAGCTCGCGTCCGAGTGGCGCGGCGCTGACGGCCATCAGAAGGTTACGCGCGCGCCGAGCTGCAAGGCCCGCGGTCCGCCCGATCCGAACACGCCGCCCGCCGTGCTCACGGGCCGGCCGAACTGCGACGACCGCAGGTAGCCGGGATCGGAGGGATCGTTGGAATCGCGAACGAGCACGTTCGAAAAGCCGGAGTAGTTGACCGTCGACGTGCCGAGAACGTTCACCGTGTTGAACAGGTTGAACAGTTCCGCCAGCGCCTCGACACGAGCCTGCCCGAACGAAAACATCTTCGACAGGCGCACGTCCACGGAGCTGAACGCGTCAGTGAACCGGGCATCGTCTCGCACGAACGGCAGCGGTTCGTCGCCGATCCCGCCGCTGGTGTTCAGGCTGTTGATGAAGGCATTCAACGCGCCGGCCGATGTGACGAGACGTCCGCCGGCGTTTCGCGGCAGGACGGGAATGCGGCTCTGCCCGCTCGGCAGGAGGATGTCCATCGGCACGCCGGAGGCGATGCGCCAGAGACCGGCGACCTGGAATCCATGGGCGAGGCCGACGACCCCGGACATCGAGAGGCGATGCCGCTGATCGTTCGGCGCGGCGCCGTACTCGGCGGCGAGATTGCTGGGGTCGACAGGACCGTTGCCGAACGGAATCTGGTCGTCGTTCGCGGAGTTCATCGACTTCGACAAGGTGTACGCCGCGCGGAAGCCGATGCCGCCGGTGTAGCGCCGCTCGACGTCGACGAGCAGCGCGTCGTAATTCGTCTTCGCGTCGGGGCCGAGAACCACGACGCGATCGGGCCCGCCGACCACGGGATTGAACACGGTGCCGACGGTGTGCCCGATGATGAAATCGCTGCCGTGGTTGTGCAGGTAGTCCACGCGCACGACCTGGCGCGGACCGAGCTGGCGCTCGAAGCCAATCGCCGTCTGCTGCACCATTGGATTCTGGAGGCGCGGATCGATCACGTTGATGCCGGATGCGCCCGCCCCCGGCAGGATGAATCCGGTGAACGGGTTCGAGACGATCGGCGCAAACGGCGGGATCGTGCCGTGCGCCTGATCGATGAAGAACACGTTGCCGGCCCGTACTTCGATCGGCAGCGCGCGGCCGTCGAGGCCTCGCTCGAGCGACTGGATTTCGAGCGTGATGCGATCGTAGTAGATGCCGTAGCCGCCGCGCACGCTGAAGCGCGCGTCGGCCGTCGACCAGTTGAAGCCAACGCGGGGCGAGAGATTATTGGTGTCGCGCCGCCGCCGCTCCGCCACGAACGGCAGCACCAGCGGATTCAACTCGTCGACGCGGCTCAGATTGTTGACGTCGGTGTCGATCTCGTAGCGCATGCCCAGATTCAGCGACAGCTGGCGATGGATCCGCCAGTCGTCCTGCGCGAAGCCCGCGAGATGGACGTTGTTCGCGTCGGGGATGACGAGATCCCGATCCGGCTTGCCGCTGCGCAAGGTGACCGCGAAGAGCAAATCGTTGTCGTCGACGCGCCCGTCGCCGTTCCGATCGAAGTCGGGGAAGTCTTCGACGAATTCGATCCGGCCGCCGCGGAACACGCCGAGGCGGAACTCGGCGCCGACGCGCTGCACCTCGCCGCCGAACTTCCACTGGTGCGTGCCGCGCGAGAGCGACAGCGCATTCGACACCTGCCATCGTGACTGCGCCGTTGCCTGGGGCACGCGGAACGACGATCCGTCGAGCAGGCTCGGATAGGTGAGTTGCACGCCGGGAGTCACCGGCCTAATCGCGTTGTCGAACGTGCTGACGCTGCCGCTGAACACGTTCACCGCGCGCGGCGACAGCGTGCGGGTCCAGGTCACGATCGCGGAGTGGAGCCGGTTCCGTGACTGCTGCCGTTGTGAGGCGCTGCCGATCGCCCGGTCGAGCGCGCTGCTCGACGTATCGTCCTCGCGCTGCCCCGAATAGCGGACCATCACCGCATCGTCGCTGCTCGCATGCCAGTCGGCGCGGAACGTGCCGAGCAGGTCGTCGAGCGGCGCCGGTGCGAACGCGCGTCGAATCGTTCTCGTCGCGGTGTCTCGGATGCCCGCCACCGTGCCGCCGTTCTGATTCCGTACTTCGACGGATCCGAATCCGAACAGCCGGCCACGCCGCAGCGGACCGCCGAGCGTGAGCGACACCTGCTGACGGTTGAACGGCGGATCCCCTGCGAGACGGCGGTCGAGCGTCGCCGCCAGCGCCTGCCAGGCCTGGTCGCGGAGGTAGACCGCGGCGGATCCGTGCACCGCGTCGCCGCCGGACCTGGTGACCACGTTGATGACCGACGATGCGGATCGTCCGAGCTCGGCGGAGAACCGGTTGATCGCGACCTGAAATTCCTGCACCGCGTCCTGTGACACGTTCATCAACGGTCCACCCACGACATCGTCGTTGTCGTCCATGCCATCGATGGTGACGCTGCCGCCGCGGCCTGCCTGTCCCGCCGACGAAACGATCACGGATTGCGCCTTGGTCGGATCGAAGGTGGGCGCTGGAGCGCTCCCGGGCGTGAGAAACGCGAGCTCGAGGAAGTTGCGGCCGTTGAGCGGCAGCGATTCGATCTCTCGCGCGGAGACGATGGATCCCACCACGGAGCTGAGCACGTTCACCGTGCCGGCGTCACCCGCCACCGTGACCCGCTCCTCGACCGGCGAGAGCCGGAGCTCCACATCGACTGCGGCGGATTGGCCGACTTCCAGGTGGATGCCCTCCATCCGGCGCTCGGCGAACCCGTGCGCCGAGACGACGAGATCGACGTCCCCCGGCGCGATGGCCGGGACCGCGAAATTGCCGGCGGCGTCCGCCTGCGTGTCGCGGATGACACCGGTGCGAGTGTCGATGACCTGCACGCGCGCGGGAACGCCGCGTTGCTGCGGATCGACCACGCGGCCGCGCAGCGCGGCCGACGCGGCGGGTTGTTGCGCCGCAACGGAGCCGGTGACGCCCACAATGACGAGGACGCCGAGCCACCGTGTAAGGCCGGGCAGACGCGGCATGGGCCGGAACTCTATGGGCGTCGCGGAGAGGGGTCAATAACCGGAAACGACTACGTGCCCCGTGGCTCATCACAGGCTCACAGGACCTCGCCGAAGCGTGCAGGGACGGCTCGGTGGCGTTCGGCGCCCGAAGGAGCCGGCCGTATTGACCCGCCTGCCGAAGATCGAGAATCATCGCCGCATGGCTGACAAGAACCAGAGTGTCGTCGACGTCGACGCGGCGGCAGGCAAGCTGCGCGACGGCGTGATCGATCTTCGGGCGCTGACGGCAGACACGCGGAACGGCTGCCGCGTGTTCGTGCACTACAACGGTCCGACCGATCAGCTCTCCGGCATGTGCACGGGCATGGCCGTGCTGGATCCGGGCGCCTCGCCGCATCCACCGCACCGGCATCCGGAAGAGGAGTTCCTGATCGTCGCGGACGGCACCGGCGAAATCGAGTGCGACGGCAAGACGACGCAGGTGGGGCCGGGCGCAGTCATGTACTGCGCCGGCAACGTCCTTCACGGCATCGTCAACACGGGACCGGTGCCGCTGACGTTCTACTGGTCGAAGTGGATGGCGAAGGGCGTCTAGGAACCGCGATCAGTCGCCCGCGGGCGCGCGCTCCCGATCGACGACTTCGAAGACGTAGCCGTTGATCGGCTCGCGGAAGAAGAAGCGCTCGAACGGCGTCTCGCGAAGCGGCGCGATGATTTCCGCCCCTTCCTCCGCAAGGCGCTGCTTGAGTCGCGCGAAGTCCGCTCGTGGATGAAAGACGGCGACATGCCGCCCGAACTCTCCCTCGAACGCCGACGCGGCGAAGTTCGCGACGAACAGCACGTGCAGTTCCTGGCCGCGGCCGATGTCGAGCCACACCACGTCCGCGGGTGAGTTCGCAGGCGGGGGCTTGCGCTTGTAGCCCAGGGTGCGTTCGAAGAACGCGGCGGTCGGTTCGACCTGGCTCGTCGCGAGCGTGAGGTGACCGAGGCTCATCGCCGGTGGCCGCGGACGGCGAGCAGTTCCTGCACCGCCAGCTGCATCCGGACCTCATCGAGTGAGGTGCCCCTGCCGATGCGCACGAACTCCACTCCGAGAAGGTCGGCATAGACCTGCAGGTGCCCGGTGCCAATCTGGGTCGAGTAGCCGGTGTGATGCGCGCCGCCCGACCAGAGCCAGGCTTCGAGGCCGGTCGTGAAATCCGGATAGGGGACCCACACCGCCTGCGCCACCGGCAGCTTCGGCATCGGATGCGGCGTCTCCACCGTTTTCACCTCGTTGACGACGAGCCGGAAGCGATCGCCGAATTCGACGAGCGAGGCGTTGACCGCGTCACCGGGCGCCGCGTTGAAGACGAGCCGCGCCGGATCGTCCTTGCCGCCGATGCCGAGTGGATGGATCTCGATGCGCGGCGTGTCGGCGGCAATCGACGGGCAGATCTCGAGCATGTGCGAGCCGAGCACGAGCTGTCGTCCACCTTCGAGGTGGTACGTGTAGTCCTCCATGAAGCTGGTGCCGCCGGGCAGGCCGTCGGCCATCACTTGCATTGCGCGCACCAGCGCGGCGGTTTTCCAGTCGCCTTCCGCGCCGAAGCCATAGCCGTCGGCCATGAGCCGCTGCGCGGCCAGGCCGGGCAGCTGACCGAGCCCGTAGAGATCCTCGAAGTTCGTCGTGAAGCCACGGTACTGGCCCTCTTCGAGAAAGGCGCGGATCGCGATCTCGAGGCGCGCCTGCACCTTCAGCCGCTCGAGCTGCTTCGCATCGGAGAGCAGCGCGGCATCGATCGTGTACGTCTTCTTGTAAACGTCGATGAGCGCGTCGAGGTCGCTGGCGCCGACGCGTGCCACGCGCTCGACGAGCTCGCCGACGCCGACCGCGTTCACGCTCCAGCCGAACCGCGCCTGCGCGGCGACCTTGTCGCCTTCCGTGACCGCCACCTCGCGCATGTTGTCGCCGAAGCGCACGAAGCGTGCGGTGCGGCCTTCCGTCACCGCGGCCGCGGCGCGCGCCCAGACGCCGACGCGCCGCAGCGTCTCCGGATCCTGCCAGTGGCCGGCCACGATCGCGCGGTTCAGGCCGAGGCGGGCGGTGATGTGGGCGAACTCGCGGTCGCCGTGCGCGCTCTGATTCAGGTTCATGAACGCCATGTCGATCGAGTCCCACGGGATGTCGCGATTGAACTGCGTGTGGAACTGCAGCAGCGGCTTCCCGAGGACGGTCAGGCCGCGGATCCACATTTTCGCGGGCGAAAACGTGTGCATCCACGCGATCACGGCGCCGCACCGGCGATCCGCGGTGGCGGCTTCGAGGACCGCCGAGATCTCCTCGGCCGATTTCACCGTCGGCTTCCACTCAATCGGACAGGGCACGACGCCGGCGCGATTGATGCCGTCGACGATCGCGCGGCTGTCGCGGGTGACCTGCTCGAGGGTGTCGGGGCCGTAGAGGTGCTGGCTGCCGGTGACAAACCAGATGTGGACGTCAGGTTTGTGAACGATCACGCGGCCAGTCTACTACCGGATGCGTGTGATCGCGTGCACGTCTCTGGAGCGACCATGCGCGATCGCGTCACTGAGCGACGGGGTGAAGCGGTCTCCGGCGGCGCGACGATGCCGGCAGGTCGCGATGCGCAAGACGGCTGGTCAGGCGGTCGGCCCGGCGTCGACTGCGCACGCCGGCGCGGCCGCCGGGGTGAACGCCTGCGGCGCCGCCAGCCGGTACACGCCGGGCGAGAGCATGACGGCGTAACCCTCGCGCACGAGCGCGCGATTGCCGCGCCCCGCGTCGGATCGTGAAAGGCCGGCGACGCGCGCGAGCTCGCCGCGGACCGTCAGCCCGGCGCTGGTCAGGAAGCAGCGCGCGATTTCCTTCAGCGCCGCATCTCTCGTGACCCGCCGGCGGAGGGCATCGGGAAACCGTCCGACCCCGAGCGTCCAGATATACGTGAACTTCGGCGCGTAGCAGACCTCCGCCGGCACGACCAGCATGGCGGCCTGGAGTTCATCGAGCGCACGCGTAAACGCGGGACGCGAGATGATGCCGGCGTCGCTCCGCAAATCCGACGTGCTCATTTCCCATTCACGCCGGAGCACGTGCAGGATCGCTTGCGCCTGCTTGCTCAGGCGCCGCGGTTCCTCGGCCCGGCGCAGGCCCCAGATCGCGTGGAAGTAGGGCACCATGCGCGGCGCGAGAAACATCGCCTTGCCGCGGGCGAGCTTCGCATAGTACACGCGGCCGCGGCGCATGATCTCGTCCTTGAGGGTCCACGTCAGCGACGTCTCCGGATCCTTCTGGACGTTCCGCGGCAGCACGGCGTCGCGGCGTCCGCACACGGCAACGTAGAGCGACGGACCCGGACGTCGCGAGTCCGTCAGGCACGCGACGAAGCCCGCCTGTTCGATGAAGCGCTCGGCATCGGCTGCGGTCTCGACCTGCCGCGTGGCCTCGCGGCGCCAGCGCGCATCGCGGTATTCCTCGATCTCGTCCGGGAGCGCAGACGGCCGTGCCGGTCTCGAGCGGGATGTGAGCGTCGCGCGTGTCACTTCGTGAGGTGCCGGAGAAAGAACTGCAGCCGCGCCGCGTCCGCGATCGTCATCGGCCCGACGCGCGGACCGATCTGCATCGTGACGTGGCCGTCCGCGGTGTGTGCCGGCCACTGTGGCAGACCGGTCCCGTTCGGATCGCCGGTCTTCGCGAAGTTCGTCCAATACGCGGCGATCGTCTCCGAGACGGTGCGATCGACTGGCTCCCACGGGCGATCGAGCCGGTCGAGGTTCTTGAAGATGTACGGCACCTCGGAGGTGTGGAACGCGCCGAACTCCGGATGCGCCGGCCACGGCAGCACGCGATCGAAATAGTAAGTGTAGACGCGCGCGCCGGCGTTCACCTGATCGCTCGCCCACACGTCCATGGACACGCGCGCGCGGTCGCGCGCCGCCGCCTTCTGCACCCGCGGCACGTCATCGTCGGCGGCCGCGGGATAGAGCTTCAGGAAGGTGTCCGCTTCTTCGCCGTACGCGTGCCCGGCGTCGTTCTTGTACGAGTCGATCGTCGTGTTCGACGCGGCTGCGGCGCTGCCGCCGATGCCGATGTCGTCGGCGACGAATCCGACGATGAGAGGAACCTGCTTGGCGGGCCGGGCGTCGGGCAACACCCACCCATCGTTGAAGGGACCGCGCGGTACGTCGGCGCGTCCGCCGGTCGCGGCGAAGAACACGTTTGCCGGCAGCGCGCGCAGGTCTGCCAGCGAATGTGCGTGGGTCGATTCCGCATAGCGGACCCCGGCGGCCTCGCGATCGCGCAGCGTTGCGGCGCCGCCGAGCGCGTTGCGGCCGAGCAGGCCCGGACCACTTTGCGCGATCGCTCGGGCGAAGAGCCCTTGTGCGAGCGGCGAGCGCATCAGATCGACGACGGAAATCGCCCCGGCTGACTGCCCGAAGATCGTGACGTTCCCGGGATCGCCGCCGAACCCGCGGATGTTGGCGCGCACCCACTGCAGCGCGGCGATCTGATCGAGGAGCCCGTAGTTGCCCGAGCTGTGATGCGGAGACTCGGCGGTCAATTCCGGATGCGCGAGGAAGCCGAGCGCGCCGACGCGATAGTTGAGGGTGACGACGAGGACGCCGTTTCTGGCGAGCTGCGTGCCGTCGTACACCGCCACGGCGCCCGAACCTTCGTTGAAGCCGCCGCCGTAGATCCAGACCATCACGGGCAGCCGGGCAGCGGCGCTCGCCGCCGGCGTCCACACATTGAGAAACAGGCAGTCCTCGCCAATCGGACCCTGGGTCATGAACTCTTCGGTCCAGGGCAGCCGTGAGCCAGGCTGGTTCTGCATGCAGCTCGTCCCGAACCGATCGGCTCTGCGGACGCCGTCCCACTTCGGCGCGGATTGCGGCGGACGCCATCGCCGATTCCCAACCGGCGGGGCCGCGTACGGAATGCCGAGAAAGGCGGTCACGCCGTCCTTCACTGGTCCCGCCGCGATCCGTCCCGCATCCGTCTTCACGACGTCCAGCGCGGCGCGGCCGGCGATCACCGCCGCGAACAACGCGACGCTGCATGCCACCGCGTTCAGCCGCACGAACACTCGCGTCCCGGGGTCAATGCGCATTGCTGTCTCTCTGACCGTTCGCTGCGCGAGCGATGGCGCCCACCGCAGCGGCGGCGACCAGCATACTGCCTCACGCCGGCCGTTCACATCCACTTCACAATCTGTTCACGATTGATTGCGACACTGCGGCTGTCGACCAGACGTTCACGTCGACACGCGACAAAGGAGCACAGGCCATGAACAATCGATCTCTCTTTCGCGCGCTCGTGATTGGAGCGCTCGTCCTCGTCGGCGCGGCAGCGATCGCGACCGGCGCCTACAATTGGGGACTGGCGCAGGGAATCGCTGAAAGCGGCCGGGCGATGGCTGCGCCCCCGGCGGGAACGCCCTACGTCTACGTGTGGCCGCGGCCGTGGGGCGTCGGCTTCTTCCCGATATTCCCGCTGCTGTTCCTGTTTCTGTTTTTCTTCCTGGTTCGTGGCATCTTCTGGCGTGGACCCTGGCGCGGCGGCTACGGCTACCGCTGCGGCGGCGTACCGCCATCCTTTGACGAGTGGCATCGCCGCGCGCACGAGGCGGAGCGTCAGGCGCCGCGCTCGTCCGCCGGCAGCGCGTAAGCCATGAAACAGATTCTCGTCGTCGACGATGAGGTGCGGATCGCGGAACTGTGCCGCGATTATCTGGAGCGCGCCGGTTACCAGGTGACGCTTGCGTACAACGGCGCCGATGCCCTGTCGCTCGCCCGCACCAGGCACCCGGACCTCATCGTCCTCGACCTTGGGCTGCCGCACATGGATGGCCTCGAGGTGACGCGCGCGGTGCGCACGCAGTCGAACGTGCCGATCGTCATGCTCACGGCGCGGGTGGAGGAGAGCGACAAGCTGGTTGGCCTGGAGCTCGGGGCGGACGACTATCTCACCAAGCCGTTCAGTCCGCGCGAGCTGGTCGCGCGCGTCCGCGCCGTGTTCCGCCGCATCGACCTCGGGCCGGCGCGCGCCGACGTCATTCGCGCCGCGGACGTGACGCTCGACGTCCCGCGCATGCAGGCGAAGGTCGGCAGGCGCCTGGTCGCGCTCACATCCACCGAGTTCGAGCTGCTGGCGATGATGATGCGGCAGCCCGGACGCGTATTCACGCGCGGCCAGTTGCTGGACGCCGTTCGCGGCGAGCAGGGGGAGTCGTTCGACCGCGCGATCGACGCGCACGTCAAGAACCTGCGCCGCAAGCTGGAGCCCGATCCGCGCAACCCGCGGTACGTCCTGACCGTGTACGGCGTCGGTTACAAGTTCGTCGACGCATGAGGCCGACGCGATGTCCGGCCGGATCGTCTGGAGGCGGCGGGGCGCGCCGCTGGCGGGCCCGTCGCCACTTCGGCGCGGACCCCCGCGCACGGTTCTTCAAGCGCTTTGCGTTCGCCGCCATGACCGTCGTCGTGCTGGCGTTGGTGGGCATCGTAACTCTGACGTGGAACGTGGCGACCAGTGCCGGTGCCGGAGCGTGGGCCGCGCCGATCTCGTTGATCGTGGCGTTCGCCACCGCAGCGATCGCCGTGCGCTTCGCCGGCTCGATGCGCCGCACCGCGTCGCCGCTGCGCGCCGTCATGGAAGCTGCCGATCGCGTCGCCGACGGCGACTACGGCGTGCGGGTGCAGGAGCACGGGCCGCCGCCGCTGCGTGCCCTCGCCCACTCGTTCAACACGATGACCGCGCGCCTCCAGCAGGCGGATCGCCTTCGCCGCGACCTGATGGCAGACGTCGCGCACGAATTGCGCACGCCGCTGTCGGTGCTGCAGGGTCGTCTCGAAGGCCTCGTCGACGGCGTGTATCCACGCGACGACGAGCAGATCGAGCAGCTGCTCGAGGAAACGCGCGTGCTGTCGCGGCTCGTCGACGACCTGCGGACCGTCGCGCTGTCGGACGCGGGGGTGCTGACGCTGCACCTCGAGTCGAGCGACATCGCCGCGCTCGTGCAGGACGCGGTGCGGAGTCTGCAGGCGGACGCGACGCGACAGTCGGTCGCGCTGACGTGGCGGACCTCTGCGAAGGACGCGACAATGGACGTCGATCCGCTGCGGATTCGTGAAGTGCTCACGAACCTGCTGACCAATGCGCTGCGCCATACCGCCGCGGGACAGGCCATCACCGTCGTCGTTCGGGACGCGAGCGACGGCATTGCCATCGACGTAACGGATACCGGGGAAGGGATGCCGCCCGAAGCGGTCGCGCGCATCTTCGACCGGTTCTACAAAGGTCCGCGGTCCCGCGGCGCAGGTCTCGGCCTTGCCATCGCGAAGGCGATCGTCGCCGCACACGGAGGCGGGATGACTGCATCGAGTCAGGTCGGAACGGGAACAACCGTGTCGCTGACGCTGCCGCGCACGCGGGGCGACTGACGGCAGGGGATGCGGCTCCGAGGCGCGCGTTCAGTGTTCGCCGCTGACCTGAAGAATCTCGATGAGCTCGCGGCCGCTGGCGTCGTAGACCGGCGTCTGCGCTGCGCGCCTGCCGCGCTGGCCGACCCACTCGATTGCGCGCGTGAGCTCCGGGGTGCCGGCGAACTCGACGAAGAACAGCCGGCCGCTTCGAAGGGATTGCTGAACGTCCGGGGCCCGCTCGTCGAGGGCGCCCGTGTTCACCGCCACGCCGGTGTGCGGGGTCGCGAGATACGCAATCGGCCAGTACAGCCACCACTGCTGCGTGACGATCGTGACGCCGTCGTCCACGCCGCTCATCGCGAGGATTTTCTCCAGCGCCTGCTGCTTCGGCTCCACCGCCGCCGTCACGTACGCGAGGTGCGATCGGCCGCCGGTCGTGAGGAATGCGTTGAAGTAGTTGACGTAGAAGGAGCCCAGGACGGAGGTGGCGAGCAGCGCCGCGGCCGCGATCGCGGGCCATCGCAGCCGCGGCCTCGTGCCGATCCAGCCGGCAAGGCCGCGCGAGAGGAGCAGTGCGGCCGGCACGATGAGACAGAGGCCCCAGCGTTCGGCGTGCGGGCGCAGCGCCTTCGGACCGGCGAAGACATAGAAGCCCGTCCACATGACCGCGCATGCGGCCATCAGGGCGTAGTCGCGCGGATCGCGCAGCGCCGCCGGCTTCGTCAGGAGGCCCCACAACAGGATCAGGACGACCACCACGAACGCGATGTCGTAGAGCGCCGTCGCGGGCCGCGCGCCGGAGAAGTAGTGGTAAATCGTGATGCCGTTGAACAGGCGGGCATTGTTGGCGGCGAACTCGAACCACTGCGCGCCATCGACGAGCCGCGCCGATGCGCTCGCGAGCGATCGCGCGAGATAGGGGTTGGACACCGCGAATCGCGACACGGCAAGAGCCGCGACGACCACGGCGAAGACGATCGCCGCCGCGGCGAACACGAGCACGATCACTCGTCCGCGACGCGAGCCGGGCATCCTTCGGCGAACGACGCTCACGAGCGGCAGCAAGAGAAAGGCGCCCGCGAACACGTTGGTGGGATGCGTCCAGAGCGCAACCGCGAAAACGCCAGAGGCCGCTGCGAGGCACAGCCACGCGCGGCTGGATGCCGCGAAGCCAAGCAGCGAGAGATAGATGACCACGCTCGTCCAGAAAATGGACTGCGACGGATCCTGGCAGATGCGGCTGTGCGCGATCGCGGTGGGCAGCGTCGCCAGCGCCACCGTATGGATCCACGCCGTGGTGCGGCCGTAGATCCTCCGGACGAACCAGAACCCGATCGGCAGCGCCAGCACGTTGACGAAGGCAGGCACCGTGCGGAGCACGAAGAACGATGGCGGCGCGATCGCGTGCAGCAGGCCGACCGGGATGAGAAAGAACAGATCGATCGGGTTGCCGCTGGTCGTGTGCGCCTCGTACGGGCGGCCCGCGAGCCATGCAAGCGACTGCACGCCCCACCACCCTTCGTCGCCGCTCACGCCGGGAATCGATCCGAGATGGATGAACCGAAAGGCGACGCCCGCCGTGAGGAGGGGGACGACGATCGCGGCGATCGCCAGGCGCTCCCGTCGAAGCGACCGATGCTCGTCCGCTGCGGGCGCGGGCCCGGATACTGGCGGGACGCTCATCGCCATCCGGCGGCGACCACGGCGGCGAGCAGCACCACGCCAATCGCCGAGACGATCGATCCGTAGACGAAGCTGCGCGGCATGAATCGCAGGTCCACGCGGTGCACGCCCGCGGTGACGATGCAGCCGAGAAAATCTTCCTCGACGCGTACCGTCCTCGCCGGGACGTCGTCAATCGTCGCCGACCAGCCGTCGTCAAAGCGTTCGGTGAATGCGAGAACGCGCGTGCCCGGCGCGTCGACACGCGCGATCAGCTGTCCTGGCCGATCGACGACGAGGCGGACGCCGTGCGTCGAGGCGCGCTGCTGATCGTCCACGAGCCGGACCCGCTCTTCGCCGCCTTCTGCCCGGTATCTGGCCCCGTCCGCCGCAAAACGCCATCGCGTGCCGGCGAGGCGCAGCGCCTCCTCGCTATCGAGGGAATGCCTGGCAGCGGGACAGAGGCCAACGTAACCGGACGTGAGGCGGTAGGCGCGCAG
>JABFWM010000501.1 GCA_013362195.1 Acidobacteriota bacterium | reverse complement strand
GCATCCTTCTCGGCCTCGGATCCGTCGCAATAGACGATCCGATCGGGCCTCGTGATCGCTGCGACCTCTTCGACCCAGGTGCGAATGCCGGCATGCGTCACGGCCCCCCGTTCTGTCATTCATCCATTATGTCTCACCGATTTTCGTGAGCGGCGGCGACCGGCACGGTCAGCCGCGGGAGCACGCGTTCGATCTCCGCGCGCGCGGGCTCGTACCACGGCGGCAGCACGAGCGTCTCGCCGAGATGCTGTGGATCCTCGTCGACGGCGAACCCGGGACCTTCGGTCGCAATCTCGAAGAGGACGCCTCCGGGCTCCTTGAAGTACACCGACTTGAACCAGAAGCGATCGATCACCGGCGTGGCCCGGCCGCCCGACGCTTCGACCTGGGCGCGGACGGCGAGCTGGTGTGGATCGTCGGCGACGCTCCACGCGAGGTGGTGCACGCAGCCAACGCCCCACGCGCCGCGGCGAGCATCGGGCGTCTCGCGGATGTCGACGACGCCGGGTGCGTCTGCAAACCCCCAGCGTGTCCAGCCGTCCTCGGTCGCGAGGCGCTGGAACCCGAGCGCGGAGGTCAGGAACGTTTCCGTCGGCGCCGCGTCACGTTCCCAGATCTGCGCCCCGTACAACCCGCGAATCTGGCGCTCGGCCGGGATCGGCCCGCCGCTCCACGGCTCGAACCGGCGCGACAGAGGGCGCACGCTTTCAACGAGGGCCAGCCGCATCCCGTGCACGTCGACGAGCGGCAGCACCGAGTCGCCGAAGCGCGATGTCACGCGATCGAGCGTCGCGCCGTATTTCTGCAGCCGCCCGGCCCACCAGCTCAGGCTGTCGCGCGGCACTTCGAGCGCGACTTCCACCGCGAGGCCGTGGCCCATGCGCGGCGGCGCCATCTGGGCCCAGGGAAAGAAGGTCAGGTCCGTGCCGGGATGCCCTTCGGCGTCGGCGTAGAAGAGGTGATAGGTTCCGGGGTCGTCCTGGTTGATACTGCGCTTGACGAGGCGCATGCCGAGAACGCCGGCGTAAAAGTCCAGGTTCTCTTGTGCAGGACCCGCAATCGCGGTGATGTGATGGAGGCCGTGAACCGGCTGCATGGTGGGAGGCTCCTTGGCGCGTGCCCGGCGGGTACGCGACGCCCGGCACCCTGCCACGATAGCACTGCCCGCACCGCGACGTTACTGCTCGTCCGTGCTCAGGGGCGGCCGCACGTGGTGGCGATCTCGTCAATCAGCCGCCCGAAGTCGAGAGGCTTGGCGAGACACTGCACCTGGAGCTTCGTCTTCACGTCGTCGGGCTGGTAGACGGCGGACATGCACAAGACCGGAATCGACGACAGGTGCGGGTCTGCCAGCTGCCGCTCGCGGAATTCCCATCCGGTCATGACCGGCATCATGAGGTCGAGCAGTACCATGCATGGGCGTGATTCCCGCAGGCGGTCCAGCGCCACCGCGCCGTTCTCGGCCGTGACGGTGCGGTAGCCCATCGACGAGAGCAGCAGTTCCATCATCTCCCTGACGTCTGGATCGTCCTCGACGATGAGCACACAAGGGGCAGACTTCTTCTTTAGGACAGACGCGGCACTCATGCGATGTGTATCACTATAAAGCACCTTCGCCTGTGTGTGGATCCTGATCTGCGCATTTTTACCGTCCTTCGCGTCTAGGAGTTGCTCATGCGAGACGCCCTTCAGAGGCTGTTACGGATGCAGCGCGAGCTGCAGCGCCTGCACCGGACCACGGGGCAAGTGCTCGAAGACACGCAGCGGCTGATCGACAACCTCGAGAAGGCGCCGGCACCGCCGTCGCCGTCGTCTCGCGTGAAGCGCACCGTGCGGCGTCCGCGGCGTGTGACGCGATCGTAAGAGTCACTCGATCGCGACGCCGCGCGGCAGACGCGGCACGCCGCCGAAGTGGGCGCGCAGCCGCGACAAGGGATCGCGGCGGCACCGCTCGACGGCCGTACCGTACGCCGCCATGGCCGCCTCGCGCGTGAACGGCTTCTCCAGCAGCGCGACGACGCCAAGTTCCGCGGCGCGCCGGCGCGAGTCCGGGTTCGAGACGCCGGTCATCAGGATGATTTCGGGTGCGAGGCGCGTCTTCAGCTCGTGGCAGACGCGGAATCCGTCGGGCGGCGGCATCACCAGATCCACGAACACGACATCGGGATAGTAGGTGGCGGCGAGATCGAGCGCATCACGTCCGGACACGGCCGTGAACACTTCGCATCCTTCGTCCTCGAGCCACATGCGCAACAGGTGCACCATCGCGTCGGCATCATCGACCACCAGGACGCGAGTGGCGAGCGCTCCCGCCGGACCGGCATGGGGAATGAACGAGGCGAGCGGCGCTGAAAAGACACGTTGACACCGGGAACAGGCGAAGAATGCGCGCCCGTCCTCGTGCCCGGCCGCTTCGGCCGGCAAGCCGCATCGCGGACAGTGGATGTCCATAAAGCAGACGGTCCCGGACCGTCCTGTATGCGCTTCAGACGGCAGGGGCCGTGAATTACTGGGGTACCCGGATCTAAGGCAACGCGCGGGCCAGGACACCAGGGTGCGGACGCCCCTCCCGGTCACGACACCCGGCGGCCGCGCGATTACGCGCGCCGCCGGGCGCCGTCATTGTTTTAAAACGTCACTTTCACGCCGAACCGCACCGAGCGTTCACCGAACGCGCTGGTGATCTGGCCGAAGTTGGCGCTGCCGAAACTGCCGCTCGGCCGGTCGAAGTGCGGCGTGTTCGTCAGGTTGAAGATGTCCGCGCGGATCTCGCCGCGCGCGGCGCCGGCGAAGCGGAATAGCTTGGCGATCGTCGCGTCGAGATTGACGAAGCCGGGACCATCCAGCAGCTCATTGCGGCGGACGTTCCCGAAGGTGTTGGGCGGCGCCGCCGAGAAGACCGACGTGTCGAACCACAGTTGTCCGGGTCCGATCGCGCCGAGCACTTCCGGCGTTCCCGACGCGTCCGGCCGCTGCGTGTTGCCCGGCGCGCGAAGCGTGGCGCCGCTCGCGGTGAAGTTGATCGGCAATCCCGACTGCGCGGTCAGGAAACCACTCACCTGCCAGCCGCCCAGGATCTGCGACAGCGGACCGTTCTTCAGCCAGGTGCGATCGGGGCCGAAGGGCAGCTGATAGAGGAAGCTGCTCACGAAGGCGTGCAGACGATCCTGATCGGTGCGAGCCCAGCTCCGTGCGAGGTCCGCCGGCGTCGGGATGCCGCCGTTGCTGTCGCCCGTGTTGTAGCTCCTGCCGCGCCCCAGCGTGTACGAGTTGGTGAACATCACGCCGTTGGCGAAGCGCCTGTCGACCTTCACCTGCAGCGAATGATATTCGGTCTTGAGCGGCTTCCACGTCGTGACGTCCGCGTTCTTCCCGAACAGCTGATTGAGCGGCCGGCCGGCGTTGTCCGCGCCGAGCACCAGACCGGCGTTGGCCGGATAGGCGGTGGCGATGTCGTGGCCGCGGTTGCCCACGTATGCGGCCTCCGCCGTCCAGTTGCCCGGCAGCTGCCTCTGATACGCGACGTTCCACGAATGGAGCGAGCCTTCGTGGAGGTCCGACGGAATGTTGAAGAAGCCCGCATTCAGGAACTGCGGCGAGCTGGCGTCGATGATGCCGTCCGAGGGAATCTGCGCGACCACCGGGTCCGGGAAGCCCTGCGCCATCGAGCCCGCCCGCGCGAAGCTGTTCGGGGCATTGAACTGGTTGTTCTGCTTCACCGGGAAGTTGTAGGCGTAGCTGTTGTCCGGGAACGGAATCGTGCTGACGCCGTAACCGGCCCGCAGCACGGTCTTGTCGTCGACGCGGTACGACATGCCCGCGCGCGGCGCGAAGTTCTTCCAGTAGCTCTTCACGCCCACGCTCTTCGACACGTTGCCGTAGCCGGCCACCTGCAGCGTGTTCGTTGCGAGATCGTAGTTCGACAAGCCGCCCTGGTCGACGAGGCCGATGAACGGCGAGTAGTACTCGTGCCGCAGGCCGAGGTCGACGGTCAGCTTCTTCGAGACCGCCCACTTGTCCTGGACGAACGTGAAGAAGGCGTTCTGCCGTACGCCGGGGTCTACGACTTTCAAGTCGCGCCGGACGCGCGACGGCCAGTCGAGCAGGAACGCCGCGAACGCGTTCGCGAACCCGGATTGCGCGCGCGTATCGCTCGGAACCGCGGTCTGCGCGCCGCCGAAGTCGAACTGACCGCGCGGCCCGCCGTTGTCCTGCGTCTGCAGCAGGAAGTCGCGCACGTGGCGTCCGTCTTCACCGAACTTGATCGTGTGATTGCCCACCAGCTTCGTGAACACCGCCGCGAACTGCATGGTGCGCTCGGAGCGATCCCACGGCAGGCTGTTCGCGAAGCCGACCAGCGGGCTGCTGAAGCCGCCGATGGCCATCGAGGTCATGCCGCTCGTCCACGGGTCGATGTTCGCGCCGCGGATCCCCAGGTCCTTCGCGGTGCTCAGCCCGTTGCCCGACGAGAGCGCCTCGTTGTGGTAGTAGTTCATGCCGCCGCGGGCTTCCATGACCAGCGTGCTGCTCCACGTCCGCGTCCAGTTGAGGCCCGTGCTCCACGTGGTGTCGGTGCCGACGCCGGAGAAATCCTTGCCGCCGCCGCCGTAGATCCCGAAGATCGGCGGATCCGTGATTTCCGGCCGCATGAAGCTGACGCGCCCGGAAATCTGATCGTTCGCGCTCAACTGGTAGTTGATCTTGGTGTCGAACGAGTCGGTCACCTTGTGGCGGACGTAATCGGTCTGGTAGTTCGTCTGCCCGAGCGTCGCCGCGATGTTCGGCGCCGGCAGGTTCGCCAGAATCGCCCGCGCGATCGGGCTGATCAGCTCCTGCGGGATCCGGTTGCCCGGGAACGGCTCGCGGCCGGTGCCATCGGGGGCGCCGGTGAACGGGTTGTAGATCGTGGTCGGCGCCGCGCTGAAGTCGCCGTTGCGGAACGCTTCGATCGGAATCGTCGCGCGCTGGGTGCGGCCGGAGTCGTCCAGCGTGTGCTGGTAGTCGCCGAAGTAGAACAGCTTGTTGCGGCGGATCGGACCGCCGAGCGTGAACCCGCTCTGCAGGTAGGTGGTCGGCGGATTGCGGTGGGAGAAATATCCGGGCGCGTTCGTCTTCTCGTTGTTGCCGAACGCGAAGACGCTCCCCTTGAGATCGTTGGTGCCCGAGCGCAGCGTGACGTTGGTGATCGCGCCGCCCGCGCGGCCGAACTCCGCGTCGTAGTTGCTGGTCGTGATGTTGACCGTTTCGATCGCTTCCGCCGAGGGAATCAGCGTCGTCAGCAGGCCGGTGCGGTGATTGTCGTCCACGCCTTCAATCTGGACGTTGTTCGCGAGACGCGACTGCCCGTTGACGTTCGTGGACAGGCTGTCCTGCGCGTTGAAGAACTCCGAGTGCGGACGGAACGGCCGCGTCGCGCCCGGCACCGTCAGCAGCATCCCCTGGAAGTTGCGGTTGAAGCCGAGCGGCACTTCCTGCAGCTGCACGCTCGGGATGATGCGGCCCGTGTCCGCGCGATCCGTCTGCAGCGCCGGTGTCTCGCCGACGACGGTAATCGTCTCCTGCAGCGCGCCGACTTCCATCTTCATGTCGACGCGGACCGTCTGATTGACGTCGACGCGGACGTTCTCGCGCACCGTCTTCTTGAACCCGGAGAGCTCCCCCTCGACGCGATACACGCCGTCCTTGAGGTTCGAAAAGATGTAATACCCCGACTCGTTCGCCGCGATCGAGTAGGTGATGTTGGTGTTCTGTTCCGTGATCGTCACGGTGACGCCGGGCAGCGCCAGCCCGCCGTCGTCAGTGATATTTCCGAGCAGCGTTCCCTTGACCGCCTGCGCGTACGCGGCGGACCAGGAAGCCGCGAGGAGTACAAACGTACACACCGCCACGAGCGCGCGTTCTCGGCCGCGCGCTCGCCTGAGCAGGTCGAGCATCTCCATTCCTCCCTTAGAGACGAGCCGAACTGACCGGTGACACGAATCCGGCTGTTTAGGCCATTTTTGACGTGGGACACAGGTTCCCACTCGGCGGGAGGTCTGTCAAATGGAAACGGTGTGCGGCCTTCGCCGCGCGCGCACGCGCTCAGGGCGCAATATAGGCCGTCTTCACCACCGTATAGAACTCCCGCGCGTACGAGCCCTGCTCCCGCGGGCCGTAACTCGACTTCTTCCGTCCGCCGAACGGCACGTGGTAGTCGAGCCCCGCCGTGGGCAGGTTGACCATCACCAGGCCGCTCTGCGTGTGCCGCCTGAAGTGGCTCGCGTGCTTCAGCGAGGTGGTGACGATGCCGCTCGACAGGCCGAAGGGCGTGTCGTTCGCGACCGCGAGCGCCTCGTCGTAATGCTTGACGCGGATCACCGAGGCCACGGGCCCGAAAATCTCTTCGCGGTTGATGCGCATCGACGGCAGGGTGTCGGTGAAAATCGCCGGCGCCATGTAGTAGCCGTCGTGCTCGCGCTGCAAGCGGTCGCCGCCGTAGACGAGGCGGCCCCCTTCGCGGCGGCCGATGTCGAGGTACTCGAAGTTCTTTTCGAGCTGCCGCTCGTCGACGACCGGACCGATCTCGGTCCCCGGCTTCAGCGCGTCGTCAACGACGAGGCGCTTCATGCGCTCGACCATCGCGTCGATGAAGCGATCGTGGATGCCTTCGGTGACGATGATGCGGCTCGAGGCCGTGCAGCGCTGCCCGGCCTGGAAGTACGCGCCGTTGACGGCGACGTTCACCGCCGTCGGCAGATCCGCGTCGTCGAGGACGACGAGCGGGTTCTTTCCGCCCATCTCGAGCTGCACCCGCGTGCCATTCTTCACCGCGGCCGCGGCCACCGATGCGCCGACGTCCTGCGATCCGGTGAAGCTGACCGCGTCGATGTCGGTCGATCCGGTCAGCGCCGGGCCGAGCGTCGATCCCGACCCCATGACGAGGTTCAACACGCCCGGCGGGAGCCCTGCGCGCTGAACGATGTCGACGAGCGCCCATGGTGACGCCGGGGCGAGCTCC
>JABFWM010000409.1 GCA_013362195.1 Acidobacteriota bacterium | reverse complement strand
CCCGATTCAGTCGATGGAAGAAGCTCGCGACTGGGAACGGTTGTTCATCGGCGAGATCAAGGCCGGTCGCGACCCACGTCGTCCAATGACGACGTCGAGCAACGTCAGTACGGAGCTCGATGACGTCTCAGCGTTCCTCGACGCGTATCTGGAACGCTGCGTCAAACCGGCCGGCCTGCGAAGCATCAACTCAGTTCGGTGCCAGGTTACGGTGCTCAAGCAGCATTTCGGCGAGATGACACTCTCGGCGCTCGAGGACGCGGACGAAATCAATCGGTTCAAGACGGACTCCGAGTATGCCGAGGATGTGGAGGTCGCCTCAGTGCATCGGGTGCTGGAGCGGCTACGAGCCGCCATCAATTGGGGAATGGCGCAAACGCCGCCGCTGTTCACCAGGTCGCCGTTTCATCGTTTCGGCGTGCAGCTGAACAAGAAGGCCGAAACGATCCGCGACCGGCGAGTCTCCCGCGACGAGGAAAAACGGCTGCTCGATACGGCGCTCGGCAAGATGAACACGGCGGCACATCGCTACGTCGGCGAGATGCTGCACGACCGGATCATCGGCGCGCTGGAGCTGTGCTGCCGGCGCGGCGAGATGCTCCTGATTCAGAACAAACGCGTGAACTGGGACACCTGCCAGATCGGCATCCCGGGTGCGACGGCAAAGGACAAAGAAAACCGCCGCATTCCGTTCAATCCGAGAGGCCGCCTGGCGGCCATCCTGACGCGACGGGCGGCGTTAGGACCCGACGCGTACGTGTTCGGCAGCACCAATGGTGCGTGCCAGCCAACGATTCAGACTGCCTGGGAAACGCTGAAGCTACTGGCGAACGGCATCACTCCGAAGCCGGGACGGGAGGGGATGGCGTGGAACGCGGAGCAAGTCCGGCGGATCGATCTGCGATGGCACGATCTGAGACACGAGGGCGCGTGTCGGCTGCTGGCGGACGGCGTCGACATTCGCATCATTCAGCTGATGCTCGGACACGCCAGTATTCAGCAGACGCAGCGGTACCTGAACGTGACGGACGAAGAACTGCGAAAGGGATTGGAGGTGAGCTGGATCAATCAGGGCCGACCGCTTCGGCTTGCGTCGCAAGCCTGAACCGGTCTCGTTTCTCTGCCAAATTGTCCCCGATTTGTCCCCGGCAGGTTGAAAAAGTGGCTCCTCAGGTAGGACTCGAACCTACAACCCTCCGGTTAACAGCCGGATGCTCTGCCATTGAGCTACTGAGGAACACGACGCAGAACGCGCGGTTGAGCGGGAACAGTCAGTCTAGCGGATCGGCCGCGGGCGCGCAACCGGGATATGCTTGCCCCAGCGACACCCTGCGATGCCGCCCGAATGGAACCTGTTTGCTGCACTCGAACATCTCGGCGCCGAGGAGCTGCGCCCGCGCCTGCACTCGCTGCAGGCGATCCTCGCGCGCGCGCCGGTGCCGATCGCGGTCGCGCACGACCCCGCGTGCCGCTTCATCTCCGCCAACCGCGCCCTCGCGGCGCTGCTGCGGCTGCCGCCCGACGCCAACATCTCGCTGACCCCACCGCCCGGCGCGCAGCCGCTCTACCGCATCCAGCGCGGCGGCCGCGACCTGGCCCCGGAGGAGCTGCCCATGCAGTACGCGATCGCGCACCGCACCTCCGTCAGCAACGAAATCGAGATGGTCCGCACCGACGGCACCGTCATCTACGTCCAGAACGACGTCGAGCCGCTCTACGACACGCACGGCGCCATCTACGGCTGCGTGAGCGTGCTGGTCGATCTCACCGCACGCAAGCTGGCCGAGCAGGCGCTGCGCGACGCGGACCGGCGCAAGGACGAGTTCCTCGCCACCCTCTCGCACGAACTCCGCAACCCGCTCGCCCCGATCCGCACCGCCGTCGAACTGATGCGCATCGCCGGCGATCCCGCCATCGTCGAGAAGGCCCGCGCGACCACGGAGCGGCAGCTGCAGCAGCTGGTGCGCATCACCGACGATCTGCTCGACGTCGCCCGGATCGCGCAGGACAAGATCGAACTGCGGATCGAGCGCATCGATCTCAGGACCGTGCTGCAGTCGGCCGTTGAAGCGACCCGGCCGGCGATCGACGCGCAGGACCACACGCTCATCGTGAACCTGCCCGGCGAGCCGCTGTGGGCCGACGGCGATGCGGCCCGTCTGGCCCAGGCCTTCTCGAACCTGCTGAACAACGCGGCGAAGTACACGGATCGCGGCGGCCGCGTCGACGTGACCGCACGGACCGTCGACGATCGCGTCGCGGTCTCGATCGCCGACACCGGCATCGGCATCCCGTCCGACCTGATGCCGCGCATCTTCGACATGTACGCGCAAGGACGCAATCATCGGGACCGCACCCAGGGCGGCCTCGGCATCGGCCTGACGCTGGCGCGGCGGCTGGTCGAGCTGCACGGCGGACGCATCGAGGCGGCCAGCGGCGGCGCCGGACACGGCAGCCGCTTCACCGTGACGCTGCGGTGCGCGCCGGCCAACGACCGCCCCGAGCCGGAGCGGCTTCGCGACGAGCCGCCGATCGCGATTGCCCGCGTGCTCGTCGCGGAAGACAACCCGGACGCCGCCGAGATGATGCGCCTGATGCTCTCGATCAAAGGACACGACGTGCGGGTGGCAGGCGACGGCGTGCAGGCGGTCGAACTCGCGCGCACCTTCGTCCCGCACATCGCCTTCCTGGACATCGGCATGCCGCGCATGGACGGCTACGAGGCCGCCCGGCTGATCCGCGAGGAGCTCGGGCGGCAGGTGATGCTCGTTGCGCTCACCGGATGGGGGCAGGACGAAGACAAGCGCCGGTCGCGCGCGTCCGGGTTCGATCACCACGTCACGAAGCCGCCGGAACCGGAGATGCTCGACAGGTTGATCGCGCAGAGACTGCGCGTCTCATCTTAGGGACCAGCGGGCGCGCGTTCGTCGATCCACGCCTGCTCCACCGATGAGGCGTGCCTGTCCCCGGCACACACGCCTCCTGGGTCCCTGATCGGGCATCGCGAATCCGGATGAACGATTCGCGATGGCGGATCAGGGATGGGGATGCACGATTCGGGAAGACCGATCCCGGATCAGCGATGAGGGATCAGGGAGTCACACCGCTTTGGCGTCGAGCTCGATCGAGAGCGACCCGCGCAGCGCGTTGGAGACGGGGCATTTCGACTCCGCTTCGCGCGCCACCTCGGCGAACTGCTCCTTGGGAATGCCCGACAGGCCGTGCGCCGTGACCGCCAGCTTCGAGGTCGTGATCTTGATGCCCGCGTCGCCCTTGTCGGCGACGATCGTCGCGGTCACGTCGGTGCGGGTGATCTGTCCGCCCTTGCGGCCGACGGTGGCGTTCAGCGCCATCGCGTAACACGCGGCATGCGCCGCCGCGATCAATTCCTCCGGGCTGGTCTGCCCTTCCGCGTCGCCGACGCGGCGCGGAAACGAGACCGGCAGCGTGAAGGCGCCGCTCCCGGCTTTGGCCTGCCCCTTGCCCTCCATCAGGTTGCCGTCCCAGTTCACCGTCACATTGCGCGAAAACGTCGCCACGAGGTACTCCCTTCGCATTCATTGAGGATGACGGACAGCGGAGGACGGCCTTCGCGGACCGCTTTCCCTGTGCCTCCCGCCGACCGCCTGCTGCCAACTGCCTACTGTATCCGTCTCCTACTTCACGTGCCTGGCGGTGACGGCCAGCTGGACGATCGCGCCGACCAGACCGAACGCCATCCAGGCGACGACAATCCACCGCTGTCCCGGCGCCGGGTTCATCGGATAGGCGAGCCACACGTTGTTGTGCGCGGCGGCATCGGCCGCGAGCCGGTTGCCGGTCAGCGCGAGCGCGCCGACCATCGCCGTCCACGCGCCGCCGAACGCGGTGGCGCCGACGATCACGTAGCGCTGCAGCGCGAGCGCGCCGAGCGCGCCGGCGACGGCAAAGAGAATCACCACCAACGCGTGCGGTTCGCGGCCGAGCGCCGCCCAGATGAGACTCGCCGCGAGCGCGCCGATGCCCGCCCCAAGCAGCGCGACGCCGACGAAGTACGCCGCGATCAGGATCAGGGCGCCCACCACGCCGCCGGCGAGCGCCGCCAGAATCATCCACAGCGTATGCTCCGTTCCCATCGCGGAGCTCGCGAGCAGCGCGCCGAGGATGAACCCGTAAATGCCGAGCACGATCCGAAACACCCGGTAGCCCGCGAGACACGAAATCAATCCACCCACGAGCAGGACGAGCGCGGCGGGTGTCTGGAACGAAGCCGGCAGCATGAAACTGCGATTATAGTCGGGGACGGACATGCGCCGCCGCTACAGCCTGGCCGGCATCCTCACCGCGGCCGCGGGCCTCGCGCTGCTCGCGTGGGTCGTCGAGTACGTCGGCGCCGCGCAGGTCGTCGCCGATTTCCGGCAGGTCGGCTGGGGCATCGTGGCCATCGTCGCGATTGGCGGGCTGCGGTTCCTGGCGCGGGCGATCGCGTGGCGGTTGTGCCTCGATCCGCCGCACCGGCTGCGCCTCGCCGACGCCTTCGCCGCGGTCGTGTGCGGCGACACGATCGGCAACGTGACGCCGCTCGGGCCGCTGGTGGGCGAGCCCGCCAAAGCCGCGTTCGTTCGCGGCCGCGTCGCGCTCGGTCCCGCGATCACGGCGCTCGCGATCGAGAACGTCCTGTATACGTTGTCGGCCGCGGCGATGATCGCGTCAGGGATGGTCGCGCTGCTGTTCCTGTTCGAGCTGCCGGCGCCGATCCGCGACGTCGGCGAGATCGCGATTGCCGCGACGGTCCTCCTGTTCGCCGTCGCGCTGTGGCTGCTGTGGCGCCAGCCGGCCCTGATCAGCCGCACGCTCGCGATCGTCGCGCGGCCGGATCGCGCGTCCCGTGTGCAGCGCCACGCCGCGCGCGTGCGCGAGCTCGAGGCGCAGATCTATACGTTCGTGTCGCGCCATCGCGCCGCGCTTCCCGCGATCGCGTCGGCAGAGATCGGCTTCCATGCGCTGGGCGTCGGCGAAGTGTTCCTGACGTTGTGGCTGCTCTACGGCGCGCCGCCGGCGCTGCTGACCGCGTTCATTCTCGAGACCACGAATCGCCTCATCACCGTCGTCTTCCGCTTCGTCCCGCTGCGGCTCGGCGTGGATGAAGCGGCGACCGCGCTCTTCACGCAGGTGATCGGGCTGGGCGCCAACATCGGCGTCACGCTCGGGATCGTGCGCAAGGCGCGCGTGCTCGCCTGGACGATCGTCGGCGGAATTCTGCTCACGAAGGAGGGGCTCGGACGCGAGTGGGGCACGGAGCGTGCAGACGCCGACCGGCAGATGACCCGAAAGGTGCAGTAAGATCGCGTTGTACCGGTGTGATGGGAAACGCGATCCGTACAGCGCGCGTCAAAATGCACAACAGTGAGGGGCGGCACGAAGTTCACGCTCCTGAGGTCTGAACCCGCCGGCACGTGGGCCGGCAGACTCGAGGGTTGCAGTGAACGCTATCGTGCTGGCTGCTGGCAACGGCGATCGATTTCACAACGGAACGCGCAATTCGAAGCTCCTCCATCCGCTCCTCGGCCAACCCCTGCTTTTACGAACGCTTGACTCGGCGCGCGACGCGGGCGTCGACGCCATCACGGTCGTGGTCGGGTATCAGGCGGATCGCGTCCGTGCGCTCGTGGAAGGTTCCGCGCCACGCGGCGTCAAAATCGCCTTCGCGCACAACCCCGACTGGCGCCTGGAGAACGGCGTCTCGGTGCTCGCCGCGCGGCCGCTGATCGATGCCATGCGGTTCGCCGTCCTGATGGGCGATCACGTCTTCGAACCGGCCGTGCTCAGCCGCCTGCTGCGCTATCCGATGCAGGACAACGAGTCGGTGCTCGCCGTCGACGCGCGTGCGGTGCCGCCGGCGGTCGCGGCAGAAGCCACCAAAGTGCGCCGCGACGGCTCGCGCATTGTCGCGATTGGCAAGGATCTCGACGAGTACGACGCGCTCGACACCGGCATGTTCGTCTGCGCGCCGGTGCTGTTCGACGCGCTCGAGCGCGCCCGCGCACAGGGCGATACGACGCTGAGCGGCGGGATTCGCGAGCTCGCGTCGCTCGGGCTCATGCGTGCCGCCGAGGTCGGCGACGCCACGTGGTGCGACATCGATACCGTCTCGGATCTCGAAGCCGCCGAGTCCGCGCTGGGCGCGGCATCCGAACGGGCATGACCGCCGAACGACGCCGGGCACTCATTTCCGCGGGCGCCCTTGCCGTCGGGACGGCGCTCTTCCTCGGCACGCTCTACTACATCGACGTGCAGCTCGTGTTCGACGCGGGACGTCGGCTCGCCGCCGCGTTCGCGTGTGCGGTGCTGGCGAGCGGGCTCTGGCACCTCGCGCGCACCGTGGCGTGGGCCTGGTGCTTCCGGCGTCCGCGTCCGGTCTCCTTCGCGCGCCTGGCGCGCGTGCGGCTGGCCGCCGAAGCCTTCAGCTATCTCACGCTGCGCGGGATTGCCGGCGAGCCGCTGAAGATCGTCCTGCTCGACGGCGAGATCGACGCGCGCGAAGCCACCGCCGCCGTCGCCCTCGAACGGCTCGCCTATCTGGTGGGGACGACGCTGATCGTGGGAATCGGGTCGCTCGTCGCGATCGAAGCGCTCCCGTTGACTGAAGTGTGGTTCCGCGTGTTCCGCGCCTTTGCGATCGCGTCCGGCGCGATCGCCCTGCTCGCCGCGCTGGCGCTGACCGGGCGCGGGGCGTACTTCGCCGGCGCGATGCGGCGCCTCGATCGACGTCTCGGCACGCGCCTCGCCGCGGGGCGCGTCCCCCGCTTCGTCAGGGAGGTCGAGCGGCAGCTGCTCGATCTCGTTCGCGGCAACCGCGTCCGCCTCGCCGTCCTCACCGCGGCAACCGTGGCCGCCTATTTCTGCATGTCGGCGGAGGCCTGGCTGATCCTGCGCGCGATGGGCATCCCGATCTCGCTCACCGGCGCGATGACGATCGAAACGTTCTCGCGCGTCGCGAGCTTCGCGTCGGCCTTCATTCCGGCGAACCTTGGCGCGCTCGAAGCCTCGAGCGTC
>JABFWM010000311.1 GCA_013362195.1 Acidobacteriota bacterium | reverse complement strand
GCGCAGATGGGCGCGGTGCCGATTGCCACCACGAAGCTCGGCGACAACCTGGTGATGCTGTCCGGCCCCGGCGGCAACGTCGTCGTGCTCTACGGCGCCGACGGAAAAGTGGTTGTCGATTCGTTCGTGCGGCCGGCGTGGCCGAAACTCAAGTCCGTCCTGGACGGTTTGAACCGCGCGCCGGTCGCCACGCTCATCAACACGCACTGGCATTTCGATCACACCGACAACAACGCCAGCTTCCACACCGCCGGCGCGACGATTCTCGCGCACGACAATACGAAGAAGCGCCTCTCCGAACCGCACGACCTGCTCGGGATGCACTTCGATCCGTCGCCGGCCGACGCGCTGCCGAACGGCACGTTCGCGGACCGTCGCCTGGTTCAGGCCAACAAGGAACAGGTCGCGATGTTCTATATTCCGCCGGCGCACACCGACACCGACATCGCCGTGCAGTTCCGCCACGCCAACGTGCTGCATCTCGGCGACGTGTTCTTCAACGGCTTCTACCCGTTCATCGACGCGAGCACGGGCGGCAATATCGATGGAATGGTCGTCGGCGCGGAACGCGCGACGAAGCTCGTCGACAGCAGCACCAAGGTCGTGCCCGGCCACGGACCGCTCGGCGATCGCGCCGCGCTGGATCGCTATCGGACGATGCTGTCGAGCGTGCGCGAGAAGGTGTTCACGATGAAGAAAGCCGGGAAGTCGCTGCAGGAAGTGCAGGCGGCGAAGCCGACGGCGGACTTCGACGCGACGTGGGGCAAGGGGATGATGAGCGCGAACGACTTCGTCGCGCTGGTTTTCAATACGCTGTAGTCGATCGGCCGCGCGTACGCCGGGTCTCGGTTGTCGGCCGGGTCTTCGGACCCGGCGTATATCACCTGCAGGCCGGGGTCTTCAGACCCGGCCTGCATGCAGGAACCGCCCCGATCGATCTTCCGCCGTTACGTTGCGATCCACCCGAGGCTGCGTTCGACGGCCCTCTGCCAGGCGCCGTACGCGCTCTGGCGCTGGTCTTCCGACCATCCCGGCTCCCATTGGCGATCCGCCTGCCAGTTCCGCCGCAGATCGTCGAACCCGTCCCAGAAGCCGACCGCGAGGCCGGCGAAGTACGCCGCGCCAAGCGCGGTGGTTTCCGCCACGACCGGCCGCACCACGGGCACACCGAGCACGTCCGCCTGCAGCTGCATCAGCGTGTCGTTGACGGTGGCGCCGCCGTCCACCTTCAGCACGTCGAGCCGCACGCCGGAGTCCTCGGTCATCGCATCGAGCACCGCGCGGGTCTGAAAGCAGATCGCCTCCAGCGTGGCGCGGGCAAGGTGCGCGCTGGTGTTGAAGCGCGACAGCCCGACGATCACGCCGCGCGCGTCTGACCGCCAGTAGGGCGCGAACAAGCCGGAAAATGCCGGGACGAAATAGACGCCGCCGTTGTCAGGCACGCTCGCGGCGAGCGGCTCGATGTCGGCCGCCGTCCGGATGATGCCGATCTGGTCGCGCAGCCACTGGACCGCCGAGCCGGTCACGGCAATCGATCCCTCGAGCGCGTAGGCCGTATCGTTCTCGTCTCTCGAGTAGCAGGGTGTGGTCAGCAGTCCGGCCTTCGACGGAACGATGTCGCGTCCGGTGTTGAGCAGCATGAAATTGCCGGTGCCATAGGTGTTCTTCGCCTCACCCGGCGACAGGCAGACCTGGCCGACCGTTGCCGCCTGCTGATCGCCGAGCGCTCCGCACACCGGCACTTCGGCGGCGACGGCGCCGCCGGCGCGCGTCAGCCCGTAAGGGACGCCCGCGGATGACGGGCGGATCTCCGGCAGCATCGCGCGCGGCACGTTGAACAGGGCGAGCAGCTCGTCGTCCCAGCGGCACGTGCGCAGATCCATCAGCAGGGTGCGGCTCGCGTTGGTGACGTCGGTGACGTGAACGCCGCCGTCCTTGCCGCCGGTGAGGTTCCAGATCACCCAGGTGTCGATCGTGCCGAACACCGCTTCGCCGCGTTCGGCCGCCGCGCGGACGCCGTCGACGTTCTCGAGGATCCACTGCAGCTTGGAGGCGGAGAAATACGTGGCCGGCGGCAGTCCCGTCCGCGATCGCAGCAGATCGCGTCGCGGTTCGAGCGCCTGCACGATCCGCTCGCTCCGCGTGTCCTGCCACACGATGGCGTTGTACCAGGGGCGGCCCGTTTTCGGATTCCAGACGACCGTCGTCTCGCGCTGGTTGGTGACGCCGATCGCCGCGAGATCCGCGCCGGTCAGCTGACCGCGCCAGAGCGCGCCGGCGATGGCTTCGTCCACGCGCGACGCGATTTCGAGCGGATCGTGTTCGACCCAGCCGGCCTGCGGCAGGATCTGCGTGTGCTCGATCTGGTGGCGCGCGATCTCGCGCCCCTGGCGATCGAACACCATGAAGCGCGTGCTGGTCGTCCCCTGGTCGACGGCGCCTACGTAACGGGGCATGGTCAGAATCCGATGAGGGCGAAGAGACCGGCGCCGGCGATGCCGCCGACGATGGGCGCGACGATGGGGATCCAGCTGTAGGGCCAGTCGGACGGACCTTTGCCGGGAATCGGCAGGACCGCATGCGCGAGGCGGGGACCGAGGTCGCGCGCCGGATTGATCGCATACCCGGTCGGTCCACCAAGCGAGAGGCCGATGCCCAGCACGAGCACGCCGACGAGCAACGGTTGCAGGCCGCGGCTGAACACGTAGGACAGGTTCAATTCACCCGGACGCGCCAGCTCCTGCGCGTTCGCCGCGATCGCCAGGACGCCGAACAGCAGCACCGCGGTGCCGATGGCTTCGGTGAAGAAGTTGGGACCGGCGCGCGGAATCGCGGGGCCGGTCGCGAACACGCCGAGCTTCGCGGCCGGATCTGCCGTTTCCCTCCAGTGCGGCAGATACGCGAGCCAGACCAGCACCGCGCCGACGAACGCGCCAATCATCTGCGCCGCGACGTAGCCGGGCACCTGCGCCCACGAGAAGCTGCCGATCGTCGCGAGCGCGATCGTGACGGCCGGGTTCAGGTGCGCGCCGCTGATGCGGCCGACCGCGTAGACCGCCAGCGCCACCGCCACTCCCCACCCGACGGTGATGACCATCCATCCAGAGTTTTCACCTTTTGATCGTTTGAGCAGGACGTTGGCGACGACGCCGTCGCCCAGCAGCACGAGCATCATCGTCCCGATCGCTTCAGCGAGATACGCAGTTGGCACGCGCTGAGCCTATCCGCGAGGGTGCGCGTGACGCAAGAGCTTGTGGCACGGAACGCGACGCGGCCGCGGGAGCGCGGCGGCGTCGTGCATGACTCCAAGCCTCGCTCGGCCCGGGCGCTGCCACTACTATAGGGCCACCATCG
Source organism: Acidobacteriota bacterium (assembly GCA_013362195.1). Taxonomy (GTDB): domain Bacteria; phylum Acidobacteriota; class Vicinamibacteria; order Vicinamibacterales; family 2-12-FULL-66-21; genus QHWT01. The sequence continues at coordinate 3,683 of JABFWM010000311.1, read as the reverse complement.
TGTTCAGGAACCTCTACGTCCAGGTGCTCACGGGCATTGCGATCGGCGTGATTGTCGGCGTGCTCTGGCCCGAAACCGGCGCGGCGATGCGGCCGCTCGGCGACGGGTTCATCAAGCTGATTCGGATGATGATCGGCCCCATCATCTTCACCACGATCGTCGTCGGCATCGCGCACATGGGAGAAATGCGCGAGGTCGGACGGATCGGCCTGCGCGCGTTCGTCTACTTCGAGGTCGTCTCGACGCTCGCGCTCGTGATCGGGCTCGTCGTGGTCAACGTGCTCAGGCCGGGCGCGGGGCTGCACGTCTCGGCTGCGGCCGCCGACGTGCAGGCCGCTGCCGGGTACGGCGCGCAGGCGCAGCAGCCGCACGACACCGTCACCTTTCTGCTGAACCTCATACCGACGACGATCGTCGACGCGTTCGCGCGCGGCGACATCCTGCAGATCCTGGTCGTCTCGACGCTCATCGGCGTCGCGCTGCTCGGACTCGGCGAGCGCGTGCGGCCGCTCGTCGCGATGATCGACCAGGCGTCGCAGGTGCTGTTCGCGATCATCGGCATCATCATGCGTCTCGCGCCGATCGGCGCCTTTGGCGCGATGGCGTTCACGGTCGGCCGCTACGGGATTGCCTCGCTGCTGTCGCTCGGCAAGCTGATGGCGGGCGTCTATCTCACGTGTCTGCTGTTCGTCGCGATCGTCCTCGGCGCAATCCTGCGGGCCTCGGGGCTGCGGCTGCTGCCATTCCTGCGCTACATCGGCGAGGAACTGCTGATCGTCCTCGGCACGTCATCGTCGGAGTCGGCGCTGCCGCGGTTGATGGCGAAGCTCGAACGGCTCGGGTGCAGCAAGCCGGTCGTGGGCCTCGTCGTGCCGGCCGGGTATTCGTTCAACCTCGACGGCACGGCCATCTACATGACGATGGCGGCGATGTTCGTCGCGCAGGCGAGCGGCGTGGATCTCACGCTGTGGCAGCAGCTCTCGATGCTCGCCGTCCTGATGCTCACGTCGAAGGGCGCGGCCGGCGTGACCGGCAGCGGGTTCATCACACTCGCCGCGACGCTCGCGACGATCCCCGCGATTCCGCCCGCGGGGCTCGCGCTGCTGGTTGGCGTCGACCGGTTCATGTCCGAGGCGCGGGCGTTGACCAACATCACCGGCAACGCCGTCGCGACGGTCGCGATCGCGCGGTGGGACGATGCATTGGACGTGGAGCGCGCGCGCGCCGTGCTCGCGCATCCTGGCGCCGAAGCCGCGCACATCGATCCCGTGCTCGCGCCGGATGCGTGAGGAGCGAGGGCGACGGGCGAGGGGCGCGGGGCGAAGAGCAACGGGGGACGGGGACGGGCGAAGGGCGAAGAGCGAAGGGCGGGTAGGCGGGGTCTTCAGACCCGGCGGTTCGGAGCCGCAAGCCTTTCGCTCCTCGCCCTTCGCCCTTACGCCTCCACGGTCCGCGCCCATCCGTGTAAATCCGTGGCGGATCCTTTGCGCCGGCTGAAGATGCGTGCGACGGATGCGGCGGTGTCGGGATCCAGCGGCGTCAGCTCGCGCACGTCATCGCCTTCCTTCACCGCAATCGGCACGCCGTCGCGACAGACGATCCGGGTGCGGCCGACGGCGCGGATTCGTTCGCCGGTCGTGACGATCCCGGCGAGGTTCAGGGGGTCGGCGGCGCTGATGGCGAGGAGCAAACCGTGGGCCGGGATGCGGCGCACCGCGCGCAGCCGCTCGACGGCCCCGGGCAACGCGAACTGCTCACCGGACATCCCCGAGACGAACCGGCCGCCGCGGATCTCGCCGCGGGCCTCGAGCCGGCGATAGACGCGCGTCAGCTCGCGCCAGGGCAGCGCGTTCGGTTCGCGCGTCAGCAGGCGGCGGAACACCACGCCATACCGCCGCAACAGCGTGCGCGCTTGAAGTTCGGCGGCGGGCTCCCGGTCATCGTGTGCCGGATCGTCGGCGGCGCGCGGCGCCTGATCCACGAGCGTCCATCGTCCCGCGAAATGCGCGCGACGATCCACCGCTGCCGGCCCTCCGCGCGCCGCGTTCACCAGCGCGCGCAAACCCGAGAAGCCGTCGGACGCGACGAGTCCCGACGCGACGAGCACGCCGATCGCGTGGCGCAGCGCGTGCGCGTCGAGGCCGCTCGCCGACGCGAGGTCCTGGAAGAACGACGCGCCGCGGGCACGGAGCATGGCGAGCACGGCGCGCGCGGGCTCCGGCAGCGCCGTCTCGTCGCACCGTCCGGACTGCCGGAGCGATTGCCACGCCGCGGCGTGCTCGCGCAGGAACAGCGCGATCGGCGTCGCGCCAATCACATTGGCCACCCCGTTCGCGCCGCTGGCGTCGGTCAGCCGCGCCCAGGCGACCTCGCCGGACAGGCAGACCATGTCGAGCAGCGACGGATCGTACTGCTCGAGGCGGGCCGGCAGGACCGCGCGCTCCCAGGCCGACGCCGGCAGCTCGTAGCCGTCGAGCATCGCGATGATGTCGCGCAGACCATGCACGCCGGCGAGGCGCGACGTGGCGGCGACGTGCTGCCAGTCGAACAGGAACCGCATGAAGTCGGCCGGCGTGACCGGCTCGATCTCCGCGCGCAAGCGATGCATGCGCGAGAGCAGCGCCCGGTCGCACCATTCGAGCGCGTCACGGCGCAGGTGCCGGCCGAGGGTCGAGGACGGCTGCGTGGCGGGCGTGAATCGGCCGCGCAGCACCACGCCCTCGCTTTCGAGCGCGAGCAGCGCGGCATCCGCGTCCGTCTCGTCGACGCCGAGCGCGTACGCGAGCGCCGCGGCGGTGGTCGGGCCGACGATCGTCACGCGGCTTCGGATGAATTCCACGATGGCGTCGGCGCGGGACCAGGTCCGCGCGCGCGACGCGGGTGCGGCGATCTGCGGGGCCAGCACCGCGTCGGGATGGATGGCCGTCCACTCCGGCAGCCGTTCCGCCGCGAGCAGCAGGCGACGATCCGAGCCCCACGAGGCCCAGGTCGCGCGCGACATCGCGATCGCCTCGGCGACGAGGTCCGGCGCGCACCACGCGTCCTCGTCGGGGGCCATGAAGCCCGCGGTCATCAGCGCGTCGTGCAGCTCGTCGACGTTGCGCGGATCCGGACGCGCCTCGGCGCGGACGCGATCGATCGCCGCCCCGTCGAGTGCGCCGAGCTCGTTCGCCAGCCCCGGATCCCCGGCGCGGCGGGACTGCACCGCGTGCGTCCGCCGTTCCTCGAGCGGGGCGTCGTCGAGAAACGCATAGGGCCGCGCGTTGAGGATGTCGTGCGAGAACGGCGACGGTTCGGGCGTGTCGCGGGCGACGAGCTGCACCTCGCCGCGCTGAATGCGGGTGAGCACGCCGCGCAGGCCGTCGAAGTCCATCGCTTCCTGCAGACAATCGCGAACCGTCTGCGTGACCAGCGGATGGTCGGGAATTTCGCGATCCCCGGGAATGTTCTCGAGGCAGGCGGCGGCGTCGGGGAACACCGCGGCCATGAGATCGTCGGCCAGCATGCGCTGGACCTGCGGGGCGAGGCGCCGGCCGCCGCGCGCGCGCGGCACCGCGAGCGCGACCGTCGTATTCCACCGCCACCGGGTCGGGAATACCGGCGCATCCAGAAAGGCCTGCACCAGCACGTCGCGCGTGGTCTCGGGCTGCAGGTTTCGGACCACGTCGGCCAGCGGGAACGAG
>JABFWM010000388.1 GCA_013362195.1 Acidobacteriota bacterium | reverse complement strand
GTGTCGCAGCGGACGCGGGAGATCGGCCTGCGCATGGCGCTGGGCGCGACGCGATCGCGCGTCCTCGGAATGGTGCTGCTGAATGCGGGCGGGCTGGTCGCGTCCGGACTCGCCTTCGGCACCGCGGCGGCGTGGTACCTCAGTGCCACCGCCCGTGCGTTTCTATTCCGCCTCGAGCCGACCGATCCGCGCGCATTCATCGCGGCGCTCGCCGTGCTGTCCGTGGCGGCGCTCGTCGCGAGCCTTGTCCCCGCGCGGCGCGCGGCGAGTGTCGATCCGATGGTGGCGTTGCGCGCGGAGTAACACGAAGGCCGGGTCCAATCCTGAGACCCGGCCGACCTGTCCCAGGTGTCGGCCGCCTCTTTCGAGGCGGCAGCGCTTCAGTATTTCGGCTGCGACGGATCGATGCGATCGATCCACGCGAGGATGCCGCCCTTCAGGTTGTAGATGTTGCTGAAGCCGCGCTCCTGCAGCTGCGCCACCGCCTTGGCGCTGCGGCCGCCCATCTTGCAGTGGACGATCAGCTCGCGCGAGGGATCGAGCTCGCTGGCGCGTGCGGCGACCTGCCCGAGCGGAATCAGCTTCGATCCTTCGATCCGGCAGATCTGGAACTCGTTCGGCTCGCGGACGTCGAGCAGCTGCACGGGTTCGCCACGATCGAACTTCGCCTTCAATTCTTCGACAGTGATCTCCGGGAGCGCCGGCCCGCTCGCCGCCTTCTGCTGCTGCGGCGGTGTAATGCCGCAGAACGCGTCGTAGTCGATGAGCTCCTTGATCGTCGGCTGATCCCCGCACACCGGGCACTCGGCATCGCGTCGCAGCTTCAGCTCGCGGAACTTCATCGTCAACGCGTCGTACAGCAGGAGCCGGCCGACCAGCGGCTGCCCCGCGCCCAGAATCAGCTTGATCGCCTCGGTCGCCTGAATGAGGCCGATGATGCCGGGCAGCACGCCGAGGACGCCGCCTTCGGCGCAGCTCGGGACCAGCCCCGGCGGCGGCGGCTCCGGATACAGGCAGCGGTAGCAGGGGCCGCCCGGCATCGCGAACACCGCGGCCTGACCATCGAACCGGAAGATGCTGCCGTAGACGTTCGGCTTCTTCAGCAGGACGCAGGCGTCATTCACCAGATAGCGGGTCTGAAAATTGTCGGTGCCGTCGATGACGATGTCGTAGCCGCGAAGGATGTCGAGCGCGTTCTTCGACGTCAGCGCGGCTTCGTGCTCGACCACGTTGACGTTGGGATTGATCGATTGCAGCCGCTCGCCCGACGCCTGCAGCTTGCGGCGGCCGACATCCGACGTGGCGTAGATCACCTGCCGGTGCAGGTTGCTTGCGTCGACGGTGTCGAAATCGACGATGCCGAGCGTGCCGACGCCCGCCGCGGCCAGATACATGGTCGCCGGCGATCCGAGTCCACCGGCGCCGACGCACAGCACGCGCGCCGCCTTCAGCTTGCGCTGGCCGTCGACGCCGACCTCCGGCATGATCAGGTGGCGGCTGTAGCGTCCCACCTCCTCGCGCGTCAGCTCCGGCGCCTCGCGTTCGACGATGGTGCTCCCGCCGGCCACCGACGGGACGATGCTGACCGTGTCCTTCGCGCCGACCGGCGTGGCCTCGCGCTGCAGGTGGCGAATGTCCTCGTCGTTGACGTAAATGTTGACGAAGCTTCGCAGCTTCCCTTCGTCGGAATAGAGATGCCGCCGCAGGTCGCCATGCCTGGCGATCAGCGCCTTCAGCAGGTCGTCGATGGTCGCGCCGTCGAGCTCCACGGTATCGTGGCCGCCGGTGAACGGGCGCAGCGGGGTGGGGATCAGGATTCGGGTCGCCATTCAATCTCCTCTGGGGCGAACGCGACCCGGTCGTCGCGCAGCCGCCAGCACGTGATGTCCGAGGGCGTCGCCCGCACGACGGACACGATGATGTAGTCGACGCGGGGCAGCGCCTGCAGCAGGTCGCGCTCGGACGGACGGGCCGGCGCGTCCGGATGCGAGTGGTAGAACCCGAGCAGCGTCAGTCCCTGCGCGTTCGCGCGCCGCTCGACCTCGAGATAGGACGAGGGCGCAATCGCATAACGATGCGTGCGATCGACTTCCGACGCGTTTTCGACCGGCCACGCCGCCGCGACGACCCGCGATTCTCCCGACGCGCGGCCGACCAGCGCGCCGCAGCACTCCTGCGGATAGGCGGACGCCGCGTGCTCGCGGATGGTGCGGCCAGCCGGCGCCTCCACGACCACGCGCATGAATTCTCTACGAACGCGCGACGCTCGCAACACCTTCCGCAAGCCCTGTGGTTCGCAGGTAGCCTTCGAACTCGTCGAGCGAGCGGCCGATGACCGTCGGCTTCTCGAGGCGCGTCCCCACGGTCTCGGCGGCGGTCTTGTAGCCGTTGCCGGTAATGCAGACGACGACGGAGTCCTCCGGCGCGATGACGCCACGACGGATCAATGACATCGCGCCCGCCAGCGTCGCGCCGCCGGCCGGCTCGGTGAAGATCCCTTCGGTTTCAGCGAGCAGTTGAATCGCGTCGAGAATCTCGTCGTCCGACGAGGCCACGCCGGTGCCGCCGCTCGAGCGGACCGTGCGCACCACCTGGAATCCGTCGGCGGGATTGCCGATCGCGATCGACTTGGCGATCGTCGAGGGCTTCACCGGCTCGGGGAACTCGACGCCGTCGTCGAGCGCGCGCACCACCGGCGCGCACCCGGCGGCCTGCGCGGCATGGATCCTCGGCAGATCGCCGTCGACGAGGCCGACCTCTTTCAGCTCGCGCAGCCCGCGCGCGATCCGCGGCAGCAGCGTGCCCCCCGCCACCGGCGAGACGATGTGCCGCGGGAAGCGCCAGCCAAGCTGCTCCGCGATCTCGAACCCCATCGTCTTCGCGCCCTCTGCGTAGTAACTCCGGAGGTTGATGTTGGCGAAGCCCCACCCTAAACGATCGGCGATCTGCGTGCACAGCCGATTCACGTCGTCGTAGGTGCCGCGGACGCCGACGACGTGCGGATTGAAGACGGCGGAGCCGAGAATCTTGCCAAGCTCGAGGTCGTGCGGGATGAAGACGAAGCACTCGAGGCCAAGCCGCGCGGCGTGCGCCGAGACGCTGTTCGCGAGGTTGCCGGTCGACGCGCAGCCGAACACGTCGAAGCCGAGCTCGACGGCGCGGGTCGCGGCGACCGAGACGACGCGGTCCTTGTAGGACAGCGTCGGATGATTCACGGAATCATCCTTGATGTAGAGCTCCTCGACGCCGAGGCGCGCGGCGAGCCGGCGTGCGCGCACGAGCGGCGTGAACCCGGAGTGAAATCCGGTGCGCGGCTCTCCGGCGATCGGGAGCAGCTCGCGGTAGCGCCACAGGTTGCGCGGACGGGACTCGACGACCGCCCGCGTGAGCTGTTCGCGGACCCGCGCGTAGTCGTAGACCGTCTCGAGCGGGCCCAGGCACTCGCGACAGACCCACAGCGCTTCGGCCGGATAGGACGCGCCGCACAAATGGCATTTGAGTCCGAGCAAGGTCGTCATTCCTACGTCCCCTGATGAACGGTCAACACACGCACGGTGCACGGCACTCGCGCACGACGGTAGAGCGATTCGACTGCCGCGGCCACCGCGGCGCCGTTGCGCTTCGCGAGGGCCACCACCGACGGTCCGGCGCCGCTCAGGCAGACCCCGAGCAAATCAGGATGCTGCAGGTCGAGGGCGCGGCGCAACCCGGGCACGAGCCGCTCGCGGTACGGCTGATGGCAGCGATCCTCGAGCGCCTCGGCGATCGGCTTCGGGTCCTCGTCACGAACGGCCGCGAGCAGCAGCGTCACGCGCTGCAGGTTGAACACCGCGTCGGCGAGCGGCACCCGTTTCGGCAGCGCGCGGCGCGAGGCCGACGTCGACAGCGCCGCGTGGGGCGTCGCCACTATGACGCGCCACGCACGCGGCCAGTCCCAGCGGGCGACGGCGATGGCGCCGTCGCCGCGGACGCAGCTGCTCGTCAGCCCGCCGAACAGCGCCGCCGCGGCATTGTCGGGATGCCCCTCGAGCTCGCTCGCGAGCCGCATCAGCTCGGACGCGGGCCGCGGCCCGTCGCTGAGCGCACGCAGACGCAGCCCGGCAATCGTCGCCGCGGCGCTGCTCCCGAGTCCGGCCCGCTGCGGATTATCGCTTCGCACGTCAATCTCGATCGTCGCCCTGCGCGTGCGGCGCGCGGGCATCGCGTAAAAGGCCCGCTCGATCCCGTTGGTCCCGCGCGGCGCCCCGTCGAGGAACCGGCACACGAGGCGTCCGCGTCCGTCGTTCGTGACGGCGCGCACGCGCGCCGTGAGATACAGCGACACCGCCAGGCCGATGGTGTCGAAGCCCGGCCCGAGGTTGCCAATCGACGCGGGCACGCGAATGTCGCGGCTCACGCGCTGCATTCACCATCCTGAACGTCGGGCACGAACGCGTGATCGTCGCCGGGATCGATGAAGTCCTCCGGCCGCGCCGCGTCGAGCGTCATCTGCTCGAGATCGGCGATCGCGGCGCGCGCTTTCGCCGCGTCGACGCGGGCGAAGAACGCGGCGGCGGTCTCCCGCGGCTGCCGCTCGCGCTCGTAGAACTGGACGAGCCGTTCGATGGCTTCGGGCACGCGCCGCGCCGGCACCTTGGCCGCGAGGCGCCCGAACGTGGCCTCGCCGTTCACGCCGCCGCCGACGAACAGGAAGTACTGCGGCAGCACGCGGTCGCCCAGTTTGCGAATGCTCCCCTGCAGGCCAATCGCCGCGACGTGATGCTGACCGCACCCGTTCGGGCAGCCGCTGATTTTGATCTTCACGTCGTGTGCGGCGCGCGCGACGGCGGGAACGACGGCCAGGCGATCCTTGATCAGGCTCGCCGCGCCGCGCGACTGGGTGACGGCGAGGCGGCACGACTCGGCGCCGGGGCAGCTCGTCACGTCTTCAATCGATCCGGCGCCCGGCTGTCCGAGGCCGGCGGCGGCGAGGCGACGGTAGATCGCGGGGAGCTGTCCGCTCTTCACCCAGCGCAGCATCACGTTCTGCTCGGGCGTCGTGCGCACGAGGCCGTCGCCGTACGATTCGGCGAGCACCGCGAGCGCGCGCAGCTGGCCGGCGGTGATGTCGCCCAGCGGCAGCGTCGCCGTGACGATCGAGTAGCCCGCCTGTTTCTGCGGCCGCACGTTGCTCGCCAGCCACGCCGTCCGTTCGCCGCCGGGGCCGCCGTCGCGGCTGACGGCAGGGGGATGGATTCCCGGCCCGTGGGTGCTCGACGCCGCGGCGAGGTCCGCGATCGCCTCGACCGACGGCACCTCCGAACGCGGCCAGTCCGGTTCGTCCTCCACCGGCGGACGCTCGGGGTCGAACGGCAGCGGCGGCGCGCCCGCGGCGCGAATCGCGTCCAGTTCGTCGGTCACCGCCGCGCGGAACGCCTCCCATCCCATCTGCTTGATGAGGAACTTGAGGCGATTGCGGTGCTTGTGTTCGTAGTCGCCGTGCCGGTGGAAGATGCGAATCACCGCCTCGGCGACCGCAAACATGTCGCCGGCCGGGATGAAGTCGGACAAGCCCGCACCGGTGCGGCACATGATCGAGGTGCCGCCGCCGACGGTGACGCGGAACCCGTGCCGCGTCGATCCGTCCGGCGCGACCGCGGCGCGATATCCGATGTCGTTGATCGCGCTGAAGGCGTGGTCGTCGGGGCAGCCTTCGAACGCGATCTTGAACTTGCGCGGCAGCACCGCGCTGAGCGGATGCCGCAGCAGGTAACGCGTCATCGCTTCGGCATAGGGCGTGACGTCGAACACCTCGTCGCGCGTGACGCCCGCATACGGACACGAGACGATGTTGCGGACGGAATTGCCGCAGGCTTCGCGCGTCGTGAGCCCTGCGTCCGCGAGCTGCCGCATCGCCAGCTCCACGTCGTGCAGGCGCACGAAGTGGTACTGGATGTTCTGCCGCGTGGTGATGTGGCACCAGCCGCGCGAGTACTCGACGGCGACGTTCGCGAGCGCGCGCAGCTGCTCGCCGTTGAGCACGCCCTGCGGGATCTTGACCCGCAGCATCTGCGCGTCGGCCGCCTGCCGCTGCCCGTAGGTGCCGCGCACCAGGCGGTACTTGCGCCACTCGTCCGGGGTGATCTCGCCGCGTTCGAACCGGGCGAGCGTCTCGACGAACTGGTCGATCTCGGCGGGCTCGGCAAACGAGAGCCGCGCGCGACCGGCGGTCTGGGGATCATCTAGAACAGACATAAGGCCTCGAAGATCTGGAATTGACGTCTTGCTGCTGCAGCGACCGCGCGACGGAGAGGACGTCGACCACGTCGCCAATCACCATCGTCGCGGCGTCGGCGCTGTCGGTGTCCGGTTCGGCGGCGGTCAGTTCGGCGAGCGTTCCGCGCCACACGCGCTCTTCGTCGCGCGAGGCGGCCGCCACGATCGCGCAGGGGGTCGTCGGACTCCACCCGGCGACGAGCAGCCCGCCCGCGATCTCGACCCGGTGGGCGATGCCCATCATCACGACAATGGTCGCGCTGTGCGGTTCGAGCGACATCAGCACCGGGCGATACGCGGCAGCGGAGTGGCCCGACACCACGACGAAGGCCGACGAGACGCCGCGGTGCGTCACCGGAATCCCCGCGAGCAGCGGCGCGGCGACCGCGCTGGTGACGCCGGGGATCACCTCGCATGGAATGCCGGCCTCGGCGAGCGCCAGCACTTCTTCACCGCCCCGGCCGAACACGAACGGATCGCCGCCCTTCAACCGGACCACGCGATCGCCGCGGCGCGCCGCGCGAATCAACAGGCGGTTGATCTCGTCCTGCGGCATCGCCGCACAGCCGGCGCGCTTGCCGACGAACAGGCGGCGCGCGCGCGGCGCGTACGCGAGCGCCTCCGGCGAGACGAGCGCGTCGTACAGCACGAACTGCGCCTCGGAGAGACGGCGGACCGCCTTCAGCGTCAACAGTTCGGGATCGCCGGGCCCCGCGCCGACGAGGGAAACGCGGCCGCTCATCGGCTTTCTCCTGCGGCGACGGCGGCGTAGCGCGCGACCAGCGCGGCGAGCAGCTGCGGACGCCGCTC
>JABFWM010000279.1 GCA_013362195.1 Acidobacteriota bacterium | reverse complement strand
GATTTCTCGTTGTCGGTCCAGGGCGTCAGTGAAACCGTGCAGGTCACGGCGGAATCGCCGCTCGTCGACGTGAAAACGAGCTCGCGCGCCACGAACATCCGCGCCGAGCAGGTCAATCTGCTCCCGCACGGCCGCGACTTCTCCACCCTCGTGACGCAGGCGCCCGGCGCCAACAACGAGGCGAAGTCCGGCGGCATCATGATCGACGGCGCAAGCGCGTCGGAGAACCGCTATGTCATCGACGGCACGGAAACGACCGTCCTGGTGCTCGGGACGAACGGCAAGCGGCTCATCTCGGATTTCGTGGACGAAGTGCAGGTGAAGTCGAGCGGCTATCCCGCGGAATTCGGCGGATCGACCGGCGGCGTCATCAACGTGATCACGAAGAGCGGCACGAACAACTTCAGCGGCAACGGCCTGTACTACTTCGAAGGCAGCCGGCTGGCAGGCCAGTCGAACAAGTCGCTCCGGCTGGATCCGCTGGATTCGAGCCGCGCGCAGTACTGGACGTACCCGAAGGACACGGTCAATCGCAACGAACCGGGCGGCTCGATCGGTGGTCCGCTGCTCGCGAACCGCGCGTGGTTCTGGGCGGGCTACCTGCCGACCCTGCTCAAGACGGAGCGGACGGTGGACGCCGGCACATCGGGCCTGGCAACCGCGACGCCCACCACGCAGAAGCAGACGCAGCGCATCCAGAACTTCTCGGCGAACCAGACCGCACAGCTCAGCGACAAGCTGAGCACGCGGATCTCGTACAACAACAGCTGGAGCAGGACGGAAGGGCTGCTGCCCTCGTTGAGCGGCACCGACCCGGCGGGCGTCAACTACACGAAAGGCACCAAGAACCCGAACTGGACGCTGTCCGGCCTGCTCGACTACGTCGTCAGTCCGCGGCTGTTCTTCGGGTTCCGCGCCGGCTACTTCCTCCAGGACACGCACGATTTCAACGTGCCGATCGCCTCGCGGATCGCCTTCTCGAACAGCACGAACATCGGGCTGCCCGGCGTGCCGGCCGATCTGGAGCGTGCCTCCGGCTTCGCGAACATGCCGGCCGGCGGCAACAACGCGGTCACCCGCGACCAGCAGACGCGCGCGTTCTATCAGGCTGACGCCACGTGGTTCGGCCACTTCGCGGGCGATCATCAACTCAAGGGCGGCGTCCAGTTCGACAACCGCGCCGAGGACATCCTCAGCGGCGAGACCGGGCACCGTGTGACGATCCGCTGGGGAAGGGCGCTCTCGGGCCAGCAGGGCCCGTTCGGGTACTACTCGGTGCGCAGCAACGCGGTGGCGCCGAACCAGGGCTTCATTACACAGGGCAACGTGAAATCCGACATCGTCGGGTTGTTCGTCCAGGACAACTGGACGTTCAATAACCGGCTGACGGTCAATGCCGGCATTCGTACTGAAAACGAGAAAGTACCGTCGTTCACCGATGAAGCGGGCGTCCCGCAGTATCCGATTGAATTCGGATTCAAGGACAAGTTCGCTCCGCGCCTCGGTCTGTCGTACGACCTGAAGGGCGACGGCCTCTGGAAGGCATACGGCTCCTGGGGCGTGTTCTACGACATCTTCAAGCTGGAACTGCCGCAGGGCTCCTTCGGCGGCCAGAAGTGGATCGAGTACTACTACACGCTCGACACGCCGGATTGGCGTTCGCTCGACTCCGGGCCGAACTGCCCGCCCGCCTGCTCGGGCACGTTCATCCGCTCGACCAACTTCCGTCTCCCGTCGGTGACGCCGGGCGTCGACATCGAGCCGAACCTCAAGCCGATGCGCTCGCAGGAAGCCTCGGCGGGCCTCGAGCACCAGCTGAATAACGTCATGGCGATCAGCGCTCGCTACGTCCACAAGCAGCTGGATCGCGCCATCGACGACACCGGTTACCTCACGCCGGAAGGCGACGAGGGCTATGTCATCGCGAACCCGGGCGAGGGGATTACCAAGCTGGCGTTCGTGAACCCGAATGTGCCCCTGCCCCTGCCGAAGCGCAAGTACGACGGCATCGAGTTCGCGTTCGACAAGCGCTATGCGAACAACTGGTTCTTCCGCGCGACCTACCTGTGGAGCCGCCTGTGGGGCAACTACACGGGCCTGTCGCAGTCGGACGAGAACGGCCGCTCGAGCCCGAACGTCGGCCGCCAGTTCGACTTCCCGCTGATGATGTTCACTCAGGACGCCAGGCCGGCGTACGGCGTGCTGCCGACCGATCGTCCGCATCAGATCAAGCTGAACGCGATCTACACGTTCAAGTTCGGCACGACGGTCGGCGCGAACGAGTACATCCAGAGCGGCATTCCGATCACGCGCGAGATGGGCGTCCTGCCGACCAGCAACTACCCGGTCCAGTACCTGGGCCGCGGCAGTGACGGCCGCATGGATCCGTACGTCCAGACGGATCTGTTCGTCCAGCACTCGTTCCGGCTGCAGGGCCGCCAGGCGATCGAACTGCAGTTCAACGTGCTGAACCTGTTCGATCGGCGCTCGACGCAGAACACGTCGATCACGTATCAGCAGTTCGACGGCATCACGTTCGATCAGGCGGAGTTCTACGCCAAGGGCATGAACTTCGATCAGCTGGCGCAGCAGCAGGGCGTGACCAAGGACCCGCGGTTCCTCATGGCGAACGGGTTCCAGTTGCCGCTGCAGGCACGCTTCGGGGTGAAGTTCACCTTCTAGCCGTCGGGGTCTGTATGACGCGTGACGCCCCGCGGGTCTCCGGACGCGCGGGGCGTTTTTCTTTTCCAGGGGGGACGAGATGCGTAGTCTATTCGTCGCCGCGTCGCTGTTGCTCCTGCCCGTGGCCGTCCATGCCCAGGCCCTCGATCGGTTCAAGGTCGCCGAAGACAACCGCCTGGCCGCGCAGCACTACAAGAGCGGCTGGGACCTGCTGCTGACCGAGAAATGGGACCAGGCGGCCGGCGAATTCCAGGCCGCGATTGATCTCAAGCCGAATTACAAGCTCGCGCATTACGGGCTCGGGCGCGCCAGCATGGGCCAGAAGAAGTTCGCCAATGCAATCCGCGCGTACGAGCGGTGCCGCGACCTGTTCGAGGGACAGGCCGCGCAGAACATCACCAATAGCCAGGAAGCCGAGCAGATGCTGTCGGACGATCTCACGGCCATCGATCTGACGGTCAGCCGTCTGCAGTCGGGGCCGCAGTCGCCGCAGACCTCGGCGGCGATTGCGCAATTGAACATGCAGAAGGATCGGCTCAAGATGCGCGCCGGCAACTCGAAGAACATGTCGCTCACCAGCCCGGTGCCCGCGTTTGTGTCGCTCGCGCTGGGCAGCGCATATCTCCGATCGGAGCGGTTCGCCGAAGCCGAGACCGCCTACAAGAAGGCGATTGAGATGGATTCGAAGTACGGCGAGGCGCACAACAACCTCGCCGCCCTGTACCTGATGACCGGGCGTTACGCCGATGCCCAGAAGGAAGTCAAAGCTGCGGAGAAAGCGGGGTATCGCGTGAACCCGAACCTGAAAGAGGACATCGAAAAGAAGAAGCAGGCGGGAACGAGCTAGTGGACTAGACGCCGATGGCGACGCTGTTCAGCACCCGATCGAGATCCGACGCGGTGAAGGGCTTCGCCAGGATGGTGACCTCCGCCACATCCGGGTGCTCGTCGACGACGCTGGCATCGCCGGTGATGAAGATGAACCGCGTGCGCGCCACGTCCCCGCTCTCGCGCAGACGGCGATAGCACTCGACGCCGGATCCGTCCTCGAGCTTCACATCGCACAGGACGACGTCGAACGGGTGCTCGACGAGCGACCGGCCCTCGGCGGCGGTGGATCCGCGGACGACGGTGAAGCCGCGGCGCTCGAGCAGCCGAGCCAGCAGATCCCGGATTGCGCCCTCGTTCTCGATCACCAGCGCACGCGGCGGGGCCGGCGCGTCGCCGCCGTCCGGGCTTGCCGCCGTAGACTCCGCTGCGCGAATCACGGGCGCGACGTGCGCGGGCAATCTGAGGCCGAAGCGCGCGCCCTTCGCCGACGGCTTCAGCTCCAGCGCGCCGCCGTGCGATCCTGCGATGCCCAGGGAGATCGACAAGCCGAGGCCAGTCCCTTCCCCGACTTCCTTGGTCGTGAAAAACGGCTCGAAGATCTTGCCGCGCAGGTGCGGGGGAACGCCCGGCCCGTTGTCGCTGACTTCCAGCACCTGCGACGCGCCTTCCGAGCGCGTCTTCAGCACGATCGTTCCGGTCCCTGGAGCCGACGCGAGCGCGTGCTCCGCGTTGATCACCAGGTTCACGACGACCTGCTGAATCTCCTCGCGATTGGCCATGACGGGGAGCGGTCCGGGCTGAAGATCGAGGTGCAGGCTGATCCCTTTCTGGCCGAGGTGATAGTCGCGCAGGTCCGCGGTCGTCTTGACGATCTGATTGAGGTCGGTGGCGACGCGATCCGGCGCGCCGCGCCGCACGAACGCGAGCAGGTTGCGGACGATCTGCCCGGCGCGGGCCGCCTCCTGCCGCACCAGCTGCAGGTCGCGCACGTCGTCGGGACTGCCCTTGCGCTCTTCGAGCATCAGCTCGACGCAGCCGACGATCGTCTGCAGCGGATTGTTGATCTCGTGCGCGACGCCGGCCACCAGCTCGCCGATCGCCGACAACCGTTCGCTGTGGACGAGCTGATCGCGAAGCCGCAGCTCCTCGGAGATGTCGCGCAGGACGAAGACGTAGTGGACGATCCGTCCGTCCACGTTGGTGAGAGCGACGACGGTGCTGGACGCGGGAAACGCGGTGCCGTCGGCGCGCCGCAGCTGCAGCGTGGCGCGCCAGATGCCGTTGTCGCGGATCTCGTCGGCGAGCGCGCGCAGCACCTCCCCCGTGCCGTACTCGACCAGCTCCCGGAGACCCAGCCGCGCCAGCTCGCCGCGCGAGTAGCCGAGCGCCCGTACGCAGGCGTCGTTCGCCTGCTCGAAGGCTCCGTCGGCCCGCGTAATCAGAATGAGGTCGCCGGTCTGCTGCGTGGCCGCCGCGAGCAGTCTGAGGCGCTGGTCGGCGCGCTGCAGTTCGGTGCCCTGCACCGACAGCCGCAGCGTCAGCAGCCCCAGGCCCGCGACCGTCGTCAACGTCGTGAGCAGGATGCGGAACGAATCTCCCGACTGGCCAATTGGCTGGACGTGCAGCAGCCCGTAGCCGATCGCCGGAATGAGGAGGACGGGGACGGCGGATGCCGCCGCCGCGAACGACGACCGCGTCGGCTCCTCGACGCTCTCGCCGGCGGGCGGCGAAGCCGGCGCCTCGAGCGCCGCCCACCAATAGCACAGGAACGGGACGATCCACGCGAGATCGTACATGCTGCCGGCGACGTAGCGGCCGTCGAGGATCGCGGCGCTGGTCTCGATGCGGAAGAAGAAGCCCGCGGTGACGCCGATCGCCAGACGCCCGTACGTGGATCGCCAGCTGGTCCCGCGTGAGACCCAGAACGCCGTCACCATCCCGAGGACGAGCACGAGCCGTTGCGCCTGAACGAGCGCCAGCAGCGTCCCTTCGAGATTCGCGCCTTGCTCCGGCACGACGCTCGGCACGAGCACGAAATAGGCGTAGATGAACCCGGCCAGCATGGCACAACTGATCAGGTCGATGCCCGTGGCCGGCGTCGAGGCTTTGCGGACGCCCAGATGCGGCCGCGCGAGGATCGCAATCATCGGCCCGATGCCGCCGCACAGGCTGAACATCGTGTGCCATCGCACCCACGACGGGTGGCCGAAGAGGAGCTGATCGATCGTGAAGCCGACCTCGCCGACCGTCCAGAGCGCGAGCGCCACGGCAAAGGCGTCCCAGAACAGGCGATGACTGCCCTGCCACTCGCGCCGGCGCCAGACGATGGCGCCGCACACGGCAGTCGTCAGGGCCGCCAGCAGCAGGTTCGAGGCGACGGACCGCGCGTCGGGCGCGCTCGCCAGCAGCGCACCGGTCGCGAGGTACACGACGATATACGCGAGCCCGAAAAGGACGTGTCGCAAGAAAGCCTTAAACTGAGGAGTAGGGCAGTTTAGCAGGAAAGTACGGAAGACGGAAGCCCGGAAGACGACATTGTCCGCCGGGCCTCCGCAACCTGTCAGATCTGCTCGACGTCTATCTGCGCCCGCTGCAGCTTGCCGCTGAAGTCGATATACACCGACTTCCACTCCGAGAACACGTCGAGCGCGGCGACGCCCGCCTCGCGGTGCCCGTTTCCCGTGTTCCTGGTTCCGCCAAACGGCAGGTGCACCTCGGCGCCAATCGTCGGCGCGTTCACATAGAAGATGCCGGTGTAGAGATCGCGCATCGCGGTGAACGCGCGGTTGATGTCCTGCGTGTAAATCGACGCCGACAGCCCGTATTCCACGCCGTTGCCGATCTGGATGGCTTCCTCGAGCGACCGGCACGACATCACCGAGACCACCGGTCCGAAGATCTCCTCGCGCGCGATGCGCATCTTCGGATCGACGTCGACGAAGATCGTCGGCTCGTGGAAGTAGCCCCTGGCGTACGAGCCGGCGTCGAGGCGGCGGCCGCCGGTGGCCAGCGTCGCGCCTTCATTCCTGCCGATCTTCACGTACTCCATCACCGTCGCCAGCTGCCCTTCGCTGTTCGACGGTCCCATGTCGGTGTCCTCCTTCAAGCCATCGCCGACGCGGAGCGCTTTGGCGCGCGCAACAAAGGCCTCGACGAACGCCTTGTGCACCTTCTCGTGCACCACGACGCGGCTCGCCGCCGTGCAGCGCTGTCCGGTCGTACCGAAGCCGCCCCACAGACAGCCGTCGACGGCAAGCTCGAGATTCGCGTCCTCCATGATCATGATCACGTTCTTGCCGCCCATCTCGAGGTGGACCTTCTTGAACGACGGCGCGGCCGCCTGATTGACGATGCGGCCGACGTGGGTCGAGCCGGTGAACGAGACCACGCGGACGCGTTCATCGGTGGTCATGGGCGTGCCCACTTCCGGGCCGTCGCCCGTGACCATGTTCACGACGCCCTAGGGAATGCCGGCGTCGGTCAGCGCCTTGACGAAGTTCACCGCGGAAAGCGGCGTCTGGGACGCGGGCTTGAACACCACCGTGTTGCCGCAG
>JABFWM010000278.1 GCA_013362195.1 Acidobacteriota bacterium | reverse complement strand
CGGCGGGCGTATCGCCGGTCGTGCCGCTGTATTTGTCGTCGTGCGTCACCTCGTTGACGAGCGTGGCCGCGCGCATCCGGATGTCCTTGATAGCGGCGGTCGACGCGCGCAGCGCCTCGCGCGCGGCAGTGCGGCCCGTCTCGTCCGTCGCGGCCGCCACCGCGGACGCCGCGTCCCTCCGCCGTTCGAACGCCCGCGCAAAGTCGGCGTTGAGTCCGTCGAACTCCGCCGCGCGCGCGCTCGCTTTGATTTCCTTCGCGTGTTCCGTGTTGAACAGCAGCGGCGGCTGGTTGAAGAGGTAGAACACGAACAGCAGCACGCCGGTGATCAGCACGAGCGCCTGCAGGGGAATCTTGAAATAGGCGCTCATCAGCAGCGAGTGCCGCCCTTCGTCAATCGACTTCGCCGTCAGGTAGCGCTGCACCTGGCTCTGATCGCAGCCGAAATACGACAGCATCAGGAACAGCCCGCCGAGCATGCCGGACCAGAACGTGTAGGTCTGTCGCCAGTCGAAATCGAAGTCGATGGTGTTCGTGCGCCCGACCGTCCCCGCGATGTGCAGCGCGTCGCCGAGGCTCACATCGTGAGGCAGCCCGGCGATCAGCACCGCGACCGCGGCGACGAGCCCGGCAACGATGACGGCCATCTGTTTCACGTCCGTCCAGGTCACCGCCTGCACGCCGCCGAGCATCGTGTAGATCACCGTCGGCACCCCGATCGCCAGAATCGTTATCGTCAGGTTCCATCCGAGCACGATCGAGAGGATCACGGCGGGCGCCGCGACGATGACCCCGCACGAGAGGCCGCGGGAACAGAGAAACAGGATGCTGGCCAGCGTCCGCGTCTTCAGGTCGAAGCGGCGTTCGAGATATTCGTAGGCGGTGAAGACCCTCGCGCGGTAGAAAAATGGCACCAAGGTCATCGACAGGATGATCATCGCGATCGGCAGGCCGAAGTAGAACTGGATGAAGCGCATCCCGTCGGCATACGCCTGCCCCGTCGTCCCCACGAGGGTGATGGCGCTCAACTGCGTCGCCATCACGGACAGCCCGACCGCCCACCAGGGCAGGCTGCGGTTCGCGAGGAAATAGCCTTCCACTTCGTCGGTCGCGGTCGACCGCTTCAACCCGTCGTGAACGACCCACACCAGGTAGGCGAGCACCACCAGCCAGTCGAGTGCGCGCATCGAGGGGAATCAGCGGGCGAAGACGCGCTCGAACCACCACAGGGCGGCGATGACCGCCGCTTCGGTGAGGACGACCAGCACGTACGAGCGGGTGGGATCGGGCGCTCCCCCGTCAGGGGCAGTCATCCGGCAAGTATATGTCGAGGTTTGAAGCCGCTTCGATGCGGCCGGGGAGAGGGAACGACGGCCCGGACGGTCAGGCGCTGGGCGCGCCCAGTCCGTTGTCGACGCGATAGGCGGGCCCGCGCGGACGCAGCACCCGCGCGGCCGCCATGACGAACTCCACGTGCGAGTCGCTCTCGCGCTGATCGAGCACCACGACGTCCGGCCGCTTCACCAGCATTTCGCCCTCTCGGAGCGCGACGTCGAGTCGATACTCGCCGGCCGGCACCTGGACGCTGAACCCGCCCCTGTCGCTGGTGATCGCCGTCCGGCGTTCGCCGGTGACGACGTTGACGATTTCGACCGTGCGTCCGGCCATCGAGACGCCGGCCTCGGGGCCTTTCACGGTCCCGCTGATCTTGCCGTGAACCTCCGTCGGACGTGACGCCGCGTCGACGACGGGCACCGCGCGTCCGCAGCCGCCGATCGCGAGCAGCACGGTCACACCCAGCAGAAGGCACATCGCCGGGAGCCATCGAGGGCAATAGTGGGAAGGCGTTGCTCGTACGGCGGTCACGCACGGTGATTTGTGCAATCACATTGCCACGCCGAGCCCGGCGGTATCGAGGTTGCTTAGCGATACGGCTGGGGTCGGAAACGGCCCTCTGCGAGAAAGGAGAGGCTTGAAGCTCGACATCGTTATTCCCACGCAAAACCGGGCTCGGCTTCTCGAACGGGCCGTGCGATCGGTTCTGGACGCGCGTCCGGTCCCCACCGCGAGCGTACAGATTACCGTCGTGCTCAACGCATGCGCGGACAACTCGCGCGAGCGGATGACCGCCCTGCAGGCAGAGGCGCCGGGCCGCATCGCCATCCTGGAAGAGCGCCGCCGCGGCAAGTCGAAGGCGCTCAACCTCGGGATCGCCGCAACGACCGGCGACCTGGTGGGCATGATCGACGACGACGAAGAAGTCGATCCCGACTGGGTCGCGGTCGTCGCCGACGCATTCACCGACCATCCCGACCTCGATTTCATCGGCGGCCCCTATGTCGCGTGCTGGGACGCCCCCCCGCCCGACTGGGTACCCTCCGATTACCTCGCCGTACTCGGCGCCGCCGACAACGGACCACGACCCCGCGCGTACGGGCCGGGCTTCCCCGGCATTCTCAAGGGCGGGAACGCGGTGATCCGCCGGACGACCCTCCGTGCCGTCGGTCCATACGCGGAGTATCTCGGGCCGGGCGCATCGGCGCGGCTGTTCTCGTGCGAAGACGAAGAAATGTATCTGCGTCTCGTCGCGCACGGCGCCCGCGGCCTGTATCTGCCGGACATGGTGATTTACCACCATGTGTCGAGCGCGCGGCTCACGCCGGAGTACTACCGTCGCTGGTGTTTCTGGCGCGGCGTCTCCCGCGGGCTGATGGACCATCGTCATCCGCTGCCGGTGCCGTACTTCGCGGGCGTGCCGCGGTTCCTGTTCGGCCGCGCCGTCCGCGGCATAGGCCGGATGGCGAAAGCGCTGATGAGAACGGCGCCCCAGCACCGGACGTTCGAAGACGAGCTCCGCGTGTGGGATCTCGCGGGCTACTTCTACGGCAAGCACCTGTACACGCTGGCGCGGTTCTCGCCGCTTCGGAGCCGCCGCGTGGCGCCCGCGTTCCCGGGGCTCGGGCGGGAAGCGAAGGCCGGTGTGGAGGAAAACCGTTTCGCCGGTTTGATGACGTGATCGCCAATGACTGCAGGGCGTCTGCGAACAGACTGATGGGCACCGTCGTGATTCGTCCCGCGTCGTCGGCCTGGCTGCACGTGGCCGAGCACCTCGCGCGGCTGCGCGAGTACCGCGATCTGCTGCTGACGCTCAGCCTGCACCGGATCTCGGTGCGCTACAAACAGACCTCGCTCGGGGTGCTGTGGGCGGTCCTGCAGCCGCTGCTGATGATGACGATCTTCACGGCGGTGTTCTCGGTGCTCGCGCGCATGCCGAGTGACGGCGTGCCGTATGCGCTGTTCGCGTACACGGCGCTCCTGCCGTGGACGTTCTTCAGCACGTCGGTGACGAACGGCACCAACTCGCTCGTTTCGCACACGCAGCTGATCACCAAGGTGTACTTTCCGCGCGAGATCCTGCCGATCACCTACGTGGTCGTCGCGCTCTTCGACTTCGCGATCGGCTTCCTCGTGCTGCTTGGCCTTCTCGCGTGGTTTCACGTCCCGCTGACGCTGCAGATCTGGAAGCTGGTGCCGGTCGTGGCGCTGCTGGCCTCGTGGAGTCTGGCGGTCTCGCTGGTGCTCGCGGCGATCCAGGTGCGGTTCCGCGACGTGGGCGTCGCGCTGCCTGTCCTCGTGCAACTGTGGATGTTCGCCTCGCCGGTCATCTACCCGCTGAGCGTGGTGCCCGAGAGCTGGCGGAGCTGGTACCTGCTCAATCCGATGGCGGGGATCGTCTCGGCCTGCCGCGACATCCTCGCGCGCGGCGGCACCCTGGATGGCGCCCCGCTTCGCGCCGCGGTCATCGTGACGGCGATGGCGCTGCCCGCCGCGTATCTGTTCTTCAAGCGCGCGGAAGCCACGATGGCGGACGTGATCTGACCATGATCGACGTGCGCTTCGACGCCGTCTCGAAACGCTACCGGCTGCGGCACGGTCCGCGCGCCGCCGGACGCGAGCAGGAGTTCTGGGCCATTCACGACGTCAGCTTCGACGTCGCCCAGGGTGAAACGCTCGGCATCATCGGGCACAACGGCGCCGGGAAGAGCACGATCCTGAAGCTGCTCTCGCGGATTACGGCGCCGACCACCGGCACCATCACGCTGAACGGCCGGCTGGCCGCGCTGATCGAAGTGGGATCCGGCTTCCATCCCGAGCTGACCGGACGGGAGAACATCTTCCTCAGCGGATCGATCCTCGGGATGAAGCGGCGGGAGATCGCGCGCAAGCTCGATCGGATCATCGAGTTCTCCGGCGTCGAGCGCTTCATCGACATGCCGGTGAAGTGGTACTCGTCGGGAATGTACGTGCGCCTCGGGTTCGGCGTCGCCGCGCACCTCGAGGCGGACATCCTGCTCGTCGACGAGGTGCTCGCCGTGGGCGACGCGGCGTTTCAGGCGCGCTGCTGCGACCGGATCGCCGAGCTGCGCCGCGCCGGCACGACCATGCTGTTCATCTCGCACGATCTGACGTCGATTGCGCGCCTCTGCGATCGCGCGATGCTGATGGATCACGGACGCATCGCGCTCGCCGGCGCTCCCGCCGACGTGATTCGCCAGTATCAGCACCTCGTCGGAGCGGCCTGCGCCAGCGAGGTCGCGGGTGCGGCGGCCGCGGCGCGCGCCGGCGCCGCACGGGTGGCCGACGTCACCTTCATCGGGGTAGACGGCGAGGCGATCGCCGCCACGTATACGGGAGATCCGCTCTGCGCGGCGGTGGACATCGACGTCACGGCTCCCGTCCATGACGCCGTCGTGGAGGTGTTCTATTACACGCGGGACGGGCGAACGCTCCACTGCCAGCAGAGCACCGCGCTCAGCGGCGGCGCCATCACCCTGGTGCCCGGCCGCCGCCGGATCGAGTTCACCTGCGACGCCATGGGTCTGCAGCCGGGCGTCTACGCGATCGGCGCGTCGATTCGCGAGCGCGCCGGCGCCGGCGCCATCGACTGGTGGTACGGCTCGCGCGTGCTGACGGTCGAACCCGGCAAGTCGGTCCGCGGGTACTTCTACGCGCCGCACGAATGGAGGTGGGCCGATGCGCGGGCCGCTATTGCGCATCATCCTGCCGACGTGTAGCCGGATCCATCCGCCGCGTCGCGCGGTCACGTCGCCGTCCGAGGCGCTGCTGCTGTCCGCCGCCGTAGACGTGTCGGTCGTGATCCCGTGCTACAACCAGGCGCGCTATCTGCCCGAGGCGATTGACAGCGTCGACGCCGGCGCGCGGAGTGTCGAAGTCATCGTGGTGGATGACGGATCGACGGACGGGACCGCCGGCGTGGCCGCCTCATTCGCGCACGTGCGCACCATCCGTCAGGAGAATCAGGGGCTTGCGGCGGCCCGAAACACCGGCCTCGCCCACGCGCGCGGACGTTACGTCCTGTTTCTGGACGCTGACGATCGCCTGCTGCCGGGCGCGGTCGAATGCGGGGCCCGGGCGCTCGACGATCACCCGGCGTGCGCGATGACCTACGGGCGCTGCGTGATGATGGGCCCGGACGGACACCCGTGGCCCACGCCTCGGGTCCCGCGCGTCGATCGCGATCATCACGCGGCGTTGCTGCGACAGAACGTCATCTGGATGCCGGCGATGGCGATGTTCCGGCGCGAGGCGCTGGCGCAGGTGGGCGGGTTCGCGCGCGGATTCGATGCGGCCGCCGATTACGACCTCTACCTGCGCGTCACCCGGCGCTGGCCCGCGCACGATCACGGCGTCAGGGTCGCCGCGTATCGACGTCACGCCGCGAACATGAGCGGCAACGCGTCACGCATGCTGCGCGAAACGCTCGCCGTGATGCAGCGTCACCTTCCCTCGAACCCTGAGGTGGCTGAAGCGTGGCCCGAAGGCTGCCGGGCGTGGCGAGACTTCTACGGGACGCAGCTGGTCGAGGAAATCCGCGCGCACCTGCGACAGCGCGAGACGGCCGCGGCGCTGCGCAAGACGCTGACGCTCGCGCGGTTCCACCCGTCGCGTGTCGTGCGCGAGCTCGCCAGGAAAGCGCACCTCGCCGCCGTCCGACGGCGGCGCGGCCTCCGCCTGAGTAGTCCGTCCGCCTAACGAATGGGCTGTCCGCCGTTCAGGCGGTCGATCACGCGGGACGGGCGATCCCGGCGGCGGAGATCTCGGCGGCGAGCCGCCGCGCCGTGAGCTCGTCCGGCAGCTCGTGATGGAGCGCGGGCGCGACCGCCGTGCAGACGCAGGTCTGCGCGAACGCCTCCGTCGCGCGGAATTCGACGCGGAACCCGGCCGTCTTCAGCAGCGACTCCAGGCAGCTTGGCGTGAGCCCCCAGAACCAGTTGCCATACCCGTCCGCCGGCTGGAATTCGCCGGTGATGCCGGCCTGGTGCAGCAACCCGAGCGGCTTCAGGTTCCACAACTCGCGACCGCGCGCGTCCAGCATCGGGAAGTAGACCGCGGCGTTCGGCAGGCCGCGCACTTCGGGAATCGTCGACGTGCGAAGGATGAGTGTTTGCCGGCAGATCCGCCGCAGCGCGACGAGCAGGTCGAACGGGCTCGGATGGTGGTACAGGACCCCCGCACAGAAGACGACGTCCGTTTCGCCGATGCGGTCGAGGGTCTCGAGGCGCGTGATGTCGCCGAGAATGAACTCGACCCGCGACCCGCGGGCGCGGCGCTTCTCTTCGAACTCCGGGGTCGGACCGAAGACGTCGACGGCCGCGACGCGCGTCGCCCCCGCCTCCTCGGCGAGGAACGCGTACTCGCCGTTCACGCCCCACATGCAGCCGACGTCGGCGAACGAGTGCCCGGGCGCGTGGCGGCGGATGTACTCCGGCAGCCGATCGTAGCTGCCGAGGATGTCACCGCGCCGCGCGCGCCAGCGGCGCCACAGCAGGTTGAGACGCGGCACCTTGAGCGAGCGGACTTTCCATCGATACAGCATGGTGGTGTGGCGGCGCGCTCCGGCCGAAACGCCGCACGCGGCGGCGCGCCTGCCAGAGCGCCCAGGGTCCGGCGAGATTGCCGGCAATCTCCGTCAGGATCAAAGAGACCGGATAGTCACTGCGGCCGCGCAGCCGCTGGCAGGCCCGCCACGCGTAGACTTTCGGCAGCGAATAGCCAAGGCGGACGAGCGCGCGTCGATC
>JABFWM010000020.1 GCA_013362195.1 Acidobacteriota bacterium | reverse complement strand
GTCGATCGTAAACGTCACCTTCGTATACATATCGACACCATACTACCATAACGCGGAGCGGCCGCGGCCCCGCTCACGGCGCCGGGCGCGCCAGTTCCTCCAGCTCTATCCACCGCGCCAGCAGCGATTCGAGCTCGGGCCCGACCGTCTCGAGGCGCGCCAGCACCGCGCGGATGCGCGCCGCATCGGCCTGGTAGAACTCCGGCGCGTGCGCTTCGTCCTGCAGCCGCTTCTGCTCGGCTTCCAGCGCGGCAATGCGTGCCGGCAGCGCGTCGAGCTCCCGCTGCTCGTTGTAGGACAACCGGCGCGGACGCCGCGAGGACGATTCCGTGCGGGTCGTCGTGCCGCGCGGGTCGATGTCGCCGCCCGTCCCGGCGGATCTCGAGACCGGATCGTCCGTGGCAGACCGCTCCGCCCGGGCCCGCTGACGCAGGTAATCCTCGTACCCGCCCACGTACTCGACGACCCGCCCGTCCCTCTCGAATGCCAGCGTGCTGGTGACGATACGATCGAGGAAGACGCGATCGTGGCTGACGAGCAGGACGGTCCCGTGAAACTCGCCGACGAGCTCCTCGAGCAGTTCGAGCGTCTCGATGTCGAGATCGTTGGTCGGCTCGTCCATGACGAGCACGTTGGCCGGACGGGCGAACAGCCGCGCGAGCAGGAGCCGGTTGCGCTCGCCGCCTGACAGCGATTTGACCTGCGACTGCGCGCGCTCGCGCGGAAACAGAAAATCAGCAAGGTAGCCGATCACGTGCCGCGGCTGTCCGTTGATCACGACCGTGGTGTTGCCGTCGTTGATCGTGTCGGCAACGGTGCGTTCCGGATCGAGCTGCTCGCGCTGCTGATCGTAGTAGGCGATCTCGAGCCGCGTGCCGCGGCGGATGGTGCCCTCGTCGGGTTCGAGTTCGCCGACGAGCAGCTTGAGCAGCGTCGACTTGCCGGATCCGTTGGCGCCGATGAGGCCGACGCGGTCGCCGCGGATGATGCGCTGCGAGTAGTCCCGGATCACCGCGGCGCCGTCGAACGCCTTCGATACGTGCCGGGCCTCGAAGACCAGACGGCCGGTCGCCTCCGCGGTGTCGATCGCAAGACGGACGTCGCCGACCCGGGCACGGTGCGAGGCCCGCTCCGCGCGCAGCGCCATCAGGTCGCGGACGCGCCCTTCGTTGCGCGTGCGCCGCGCCTTCACGCCCTGCCGCAGCCACGCCTCCTCCCGCGCGAGCTTCTTGTCGAGCCGCTCGAGGTCGCGTGCCTCATTGTCGAGCGCCGCCGCCTTCTTCTCCAGATACGTCTCGTACGATCCCGGCCACGACGTCAAACGGCCGCGATCGAGCTCGATGATGCGGGTGGCTAGCGCGGAGAGGAAGGCCCGGTCGTGCGTGACGAACAGCACGGCGCCGGCGTACTGGGCCACGAACTCCTCGAGCCAGCGGATCGCGTCGATGTCGAGATGGTTGGTCGGCTCATCGAGCAGCAGCACGTCGGGCTGCGTGACCAGCGCCCTCGCGAGCAGGGCGCGGCGCTTCCAGCCGCCCGAGAGTTCGGCGACCGGCCGATCCGCGGGGAGTGCGAGCCGCGAGATGACGAGCTCGACTTTCTGCTCGATGCTCCAGCCGTCCTCGCGCTCGAGCCGCTGCTGCAACGACGCCATCGTCGTCAGCGCCGCCGGATCGTCCGGCGCGTCTGCGACGGCCATGGCCGCGTGATGGTAGTCGGCAATCAGCGAGCCGAGTGCACCGAGGCCGCCGGCAATCTCGTCGAACACCGTGCGGTCACCGGCGCCAGCCGCCGAGACCTCCTGATCGAGCCGTGCCACGCGCAAGGCCGGCGCACGCCAGACGGTACCGCCGTCGGGCGGCAGCTCACCGGAGATCACCCGCAGCAGGCTCGACTTGCCGGTGCCGTTGCGCCCGATCAGCGCGATGCGTTCGCCAGGATCGATGCGCAGGTCCGCGCTCTCGAACAGTGGAAGATGTCCGAACGCGAGCGAAACGTCGGAGAGCGTCAGCAGCGGCACTTGTCCCTTGTTACGGTGAGCCCGTGAGCCCCGAGCCCTGAGCCCTGAGCCCTTACAACAATCGTCGTGCGAGGATCGCCCACACGGCCTGCGCGAGCCGGCGGCGATCGTGGCGGGCGATCTGGCCGGTCCAGAAATCACCGGTGACCACTTCGCAGCCGTCCGGCACGTCGCCAATGTCGAGCGGCGATTTGTGCTCGCCGGCATAGCGATCCAGCGTCGCGCGCGACGGGCGTGCGGTGTTCACGATCACCACGTCGATGGCGCGGCCGATGGTGTCGCTCAGGCGCCGCACCGCGTCGGCGGCCGTGAACCCGGCCATGCCGTGGCCCTCCGTCAGGAGGTTCGCCACCACGATCAGCGGTCCGCGCACCTGCCGGACCGCGTCGGGCGCGCCGCGCACCAGGAAGATCGGCATCAGGCTCGTGTAGAAGCTGCCGGGACCAATCAGGGCCGCGTCGAAGCGCGGGATCGCCTCGGCCGCGGCGTGGTGCAGGTGTACCTCCGGCTCGAGCCACAGACGCGTGATGCCGTGGCCCGAGACCTGGCCCGCATCCACTTCGACTTCTCCGCGCGTCCGCGTGCCATCGCGGTACTCGGCGCAGACGCTCGCCTGCTCGACGCTGACCGGCCACACCCGTCCCGCGCACCCAAGCAGGCTGCGCAGCCCGTCGACGGCGGCGACGAAATCGCCGCTGTAGCGCTCCATCATCGAGAGCATCAGGTTGCCGCCGGTGTGGCCGCCGAGACGCGCGTGTTCGAGCATCGGCAGCCGCGCCAGCAGCACCCGGCGCGCTTCACGCTCGTTGCGCGCGAGCGCCAGCGCGCATTTCAGGACGTCGCCGGGCGGCAGCACGCCGAGCTCGTCGCGCAGCACGCCGGAACTCCCGCCGCTGTCGAACATCGTGACCACCGCATTGAGCGAGAGCCAGGGGTTCGACTTCAGTCCACCGAGCAGGCTGGGCAGCCCGGTGCCGCCGCCGAAGCAGCCGACATTCAGTGTCCTGAGTTGCATCGCGTGCGATCGATTGTATGCCAGTGCCATTCTCACCCACGCTGCGACAGGCCACGGCCTGGTCACGAAGCCCGCGGAGGACGTCGGTGGCCGGGTCCTTTTCGCGCCTTCGTGATCTTCGTGCGCTTCGCGCGCTCCGTGACGAGCTGTCGCAGGGCACAGCGGCGCGTCCAGGTCTGAGCGATAATCACGTGATGCAGTTGACGCCGGCACAGCAGCAAGCGGTCGGGGGACTCGCACGGGATCTCGGCCGCGTGTTCGGAGGACGGCTGGAGTCGCTCGTCGCCTATCCGGGCCACGACGGCGACGGCGCGCTGCATTCGCTGGCGGTGATCGAAGGGCTCACCTTCCGCGATCTCGCGGCCTGCCTGCCGCTGGCGGAGGCGTGGCAGCGGCGCCGCCTCGCGGTGCCGCTGATGCTCTCGCGCGAGGAACTCCGCCGCACCGTCGACATCTTTCCGCTCGAATACGCCTCGATCATCGCCGCGCACGCGGTGATCGCCGGGGCGTCGCCGTTCGACGGCATCGTCATCGACCGCGAGGATCTGCGGCGCGCGTGCGAGGCGCAGGCGAAGAGCCATCTCATACACCTGCGCGAGGCGTTCCTCGAATCGCACGGCGAAACGCGAGCGGTCGCCGCGCTCATCGCGGCCTCGGCCGCGCCGTTCCGCGCCCTCCTGACCAACATCGCGCGGCTGCCCGCGGGCGGCGCGACGACGATCGATGCGGCGGAGCTCTCCGACGAGTCGCTCGCGCTCGCGGCCGAAGCGCAAATGGGCATCGCCGCATCGCTCGTGCGCGACGTGCTGGCCTCGGCCACGACCGGGCAGGCCTCGATCGGGGACCCGTCGGCGCTCCTCGCCCGCGCCATCGACGCCGCGCAGCGCGTGTGGGACTACGTGGACCGATGGCGGTGACGCGCGGCCGCCGCCTGCGCAGCCACCGCCGCGCCGTCTGCCCGCGCATCCTGCTCGTCGTCTGTCTGTCGGCGACGGCCATCACGATCGCGCGGGCGCAGGACGCACCGCCGATCCTGACGGCGCCCGTGAACGACTTCGCGCACATCATCGACGAAGACAGCGCGCGCGAACTGGACCGCCGCATCCGCGCCCTGCAGAACACGACCGGCGATACGGTCGTCGTCGCGACCGTGGCCACCTACAAGCCGTACGGCGACATCCGCGAATACGCGACCAGGATGTTCGAGAATGGCGGGCGCGGGATTGGCGAGAAGGGCAAGGACAACGGCCTGCTGATGGTCGTCGCCGTCGACGATCGCCAGATCAAGATCGAACCGGGTTACGCGCTCGAGGAATTCATCACCGACGGCTTCGCCGGCGAGACGATCCGCTACGTGATCGCGCCGGAGTTCCGCGAGGGCCGCTACGGCCAAGGCCTGCTCGCCGGCGCGACGCGGATCATCAATCGCATTGCCGAGCGGCGGGGCGTGACGTTGAGCGACGTGCCGCAGCAGCCGGCGGCGGCCCGCCGGCCGCGGTTCCCCTTCTCGTTGATCATCCTGATCGTGCTCGCCGTCATGATCTTGAGCCGCGGCGGGCGGCGACGTGGGCGCCGGGGCTACTGGGGCGGCGGTCCGTGGAGCGGCTGGAGCAGCGGCGTCGGTCCATTCGGCGGCGGCGGATTCGGTGGCGGCTTCGGCGGATTCGGTGGTGGCGGCGGAGGCGGCTTCGGCGGGTTCGGCGGTGGACGCTCCGGCGGCGGAGGGGCGTCGGGCGGCTGGTGAGGATTCGACGGGCGTCGGGCGTCGGGCGAGGGGCGAAGGGCGAGAGGCGACGGGCGGGAGGCGAAGGGCGTCGGACGGGAGGCGAAGGGCGAGGGGCCAAGGGCGAGGGGCGAAGGGCGAGGGGCGAAAAGCCACGAAGAAGCAGCCCGTTGTCAATGGCGTCGCCGCTTCAGCCAGCCCGCGGCACCACCCACGAAACGCTCATCGCCCATCGCGCCCGCGCATCGATACTGATCATTCACACAACGGAGAATGCGATGACATGGATGACACGTCGCGCGGCGCCCATTGCCGTGCTGACCCTGGTCGCGGCCAGCCTG
Source organism: Acidobacteriota bacterium (assembly GCA_013362195.1). Lineage (GTDB taxonomy): Bacteria > Acidobacteriota > Vicinamibacteria > Vicinamibacterales > 2-12-FULL-66-21 > QHWT01. The sequence goes on along the minus strand of JABFWM010000020.1, from coordinate 2,027 downwards.
ACCGGCTGTTCGTACAACAAGTTCACGACCCAGGAAGAAACGATCAAGCAGCAGTGGGCGCAGGTGCAGAACCAGCTGCAGCGGCGCAACGACCTGATCCCCAACCTCGTCGAGACCGTCCGCGGCTACGCCGCGCACGAAGAAGGGATCATGAAGGAGATCGCCGACTCGCGGTCGCGGCTGCTGGCGGCGAAGTCACCCGAGGAAACGATCCAGGCGGCCAATCAGCAGACCACCGCGCTCGGCCGGCTGCTCGCCGTCGTCGAGAACTACCCGCAGCTACGCGCGAACGAACAGTTCAATCGCTTGATGGACGAACTGTCGGGCACCGAGAACCGCATCGCCACCGAGCGCATGCGCTACAACCAGACGGTGCAGGACTACAACACATCGGTGCGCAAGTTTCCCGGGAACGTGACCGCGAAGATGTTCGGCTTCAAGCAGTATCCGTATTTCGAAGCGCCGCCCGCGGCGCAGGCGCCGCCGAAAGTCGACTTCAAGCGCTGACCACGCGCGCCGGGCCGCATGAGAATCCGACGCCGATGACCGGCGCATCAGTGATGAACCGCCGTGCCGCTGGCACGTCCACCCGCAGTGACGTGCGGCACACGCAGACGATGAGGACACATCGATGGCGATGAAGGACGCGATTCTGCCCGAGTTCGACCACGAGATGGGCACCACGCGCCGCCTGCTCGAGCGCGTGCCCGAAGCGGATCTGGCCTGGCGGCCCCACGACAGGTCCTTCAACCTCGGGCAGCTGGCCGCGCACGTGGCGAACATCCCGACCTGGATCGCGCCGACGGTGGACAACGCGATCTTCGATCTGGCCACGCTTGGCGACCAGCGGCCGCAAGAGCCGACGTCGGTGAGCGAACTGGTGGCGAGATTCGATACCAACGTCAGGAACGCGCGAAAGAAGCTGGAGGAATTGACCGACGCGGCGCTGCTCGGGATGTGGACGCTGAAGCAGGGGGAGCACGAAGTGTTCACGATGCCGAAGGCCTCCGTGCTGCGCAGCTTCGTGATGAACCACATCATTCATCACCGCGGCCAGCTCACCGTGTATCTGCGGCTGCGCAACGTCCCGCTGCCGTCCGTGTACGGACCGACCGCCGACGAAGGATGACGCGTGCCACGGCCGAACCCTGAATGCCGGCTGCCGAGATGACGGAGGGCACGCAGGATCGCTCCGCGCCAGGCGTTGGGCATCCCTCGCTCGGCATCGAGACGCTTCTCGGCTTCGTGCTGTTCCTCGTCCTGTGCACGATGAACAGCGCCGGCTACCGCTACGGCGCGTCCGACCAGGCCTTCTATCAGCCGGTCGTGCTCCGCGCGCTCGATCCGCATCTCTTCCCGCGCGACGCCGCGCTGCTCGATGCGCAGGGCCGGCTCACGCTGTACGACGAGGCGATCGCCGCGCTCTGCCGCCTCGTGCCCGTCGATCTTCCGCACCTCTTTCTCGGGTTGTATCTGTTCACGCTGGCGCTGCTGTTCGCCGCCGCCCTGAACCTCGGCACGCGTTGGTATCGCGCGCGCTGGGCAGCCTGGGCGCTCGCCGCTGCGTTCACGCTTCGCCATGCGGTCGCCAAGACCGGCGCCAACACGCTCGAGGGGTACTTTCACCCCCGTCAGCTCGCGTTCGCGATCGCGCTGCTCGCCGTCGTCGCGTTTCTGGACCGGCGCGACGGGCGCGCCGGGCTGTTGCTGCTCGTCGCCGGCGTCCTGCATCCGACGGCCACGGCGTGGGTCGCGGTGTGGCTCGCGGTCGCGTTGTGGGTGGCGCGGCCGGCGTGGCGCACGCCGATGCTCGCCGTCGCGATGGCCGGCGCGGGGATTGCCGCGTGGGTCGTTTTTCAGGGACCGCTGGCGAGCCGGCTCGACACGATGGACGCGGCGTGGCTCGCCGTCATCGGCGAGAAGGACTACCTCTTCCCGCTCGCGTGGCCGATCGATGCGTGGATCACCAACCTGATCGCGGTGCCGATCATTCTGGCCGGCTGGCGCGCGCGGCGGCGCGCCGGCAC
>JABFWM010000080.1 GCA_013362195.1 Acidobacteriota bacterium | reverse complement strand
CGATCGGGTGATGGTGTCGCTCACGAAGTACAACATCGCTTACGACGCATCGGAGTCCACCGAGTCGCTCCAGAACAAGCTCGCCGAGTTCTACGCGCAGCGGACGATCACGAAGCGCCCGATCCTGCCGATCGACAATGCGAACGCGATCTGCTGGCTGGCCGGGGATCAGAGTGCGAAGACCACCGGCCACGTGATCCCGGTCGACGGGGGGCTGCCCGAGGCCTTCTTACGCTGAGCCTCGCGCACTGCCGATTGGCGACTGCAGATTGAAGATTCACGGATTCCGGATTGGGGATGGTCGATTGGCACTGGCGATTGACGATTGGATTGTCGATTTTCGATTGACGATTGGGATTGGCGATCGTCGTTGACGATTCGTCAATTCAATCCTGAATCCGCAATGAAATCGCCAATCCTCAATCCGCAATCAATTGCCAATCCCCAATCCGAATCATCAATCCGCCAATCGACGATCCGTGAATCGGCAGTCTGCAACCGGCAATCGGCAATCAGACGAGCGCGCCCATCTGAATGAGCTGATCGTTCGGATAGATGTGGTCGACGTTCTCCGGCGTGACCAGCTGGTGCTTGACGAAGACCGCCGGCGGCACGGCGCGGCGGTGCAGGATGTCGAGCGCGACGGCGAGGATCTCCGGCCCGTACTTCTCCGGGAAGTAGGCCACGGATCCAATGAGGCGGGTGCCCGGCTGCCGCAGTTCCGCCCGCCCTTCCGGCGACGCGTTCTGCCCCATGATCGCGCACGACTCGACGCGTCCCGCTTCCTGCATCGCGCGCAGCGCCCCGAGCGCGCTCGGATCGTTGATTGCCCCGATCAGGAAGCGGCGCGAGCGGCTCGTGCGCAGGTAGCGCCGCATTGCTTCGAAGCTCTCGCCCAGCTTGCCGTCGCCATCCAGGTAGGTGACGCGGCAGTTCTCGAGCGCTGAATACACCTCTTTCATCCCGACGAGCATCCCGGTGAGGCGCATCTTCGGCAGGCTGCCGGCGCGATCGAGCGCGAGGAAGACGATTTCGTCGGCGTCCGAGCAGCGCTGCTGCTTGGCCCAGCGCCCGAGATGGCGGCCGCCAATCAAGCCCGCTTCGTAGTTGTTGGCGCCGAAATAGGTCGCGCCGGGGTGGGGAATCTCAATCGCAATCAGCGGGATGCCGGCGGCGCGGTACTTCTGCGCGACGATCGGCGCGACGTGGTCGTCGGTCTGGAACTCGATGACGAGGTCCACTTTCTCGCGGACCAGCACGTCGGCGTTGCGCTGCGCGATCTTCGCGTTGTAGCGGTTGTCGACGCAGATCAACTCGATGCCCTGCGCGGCGGCGGTGCGCTGCAGGCTGGTCGAGACATCCTTGGAGAACTGATAGTCGGTGCCTTGAGCGGCGTAGCCGAGGCGATACGGACGCTGCTTGAAGGGCCGCAGGTGCGAGCGGTACAGGTTCTCGCCCGCCTTCTCGATCATCCCGCACCGTTCGAGCGTGTAGAGCAGGCGGAACGTCATGCTCTTGGGCAGTCCGCTCCGCGCCGCGATCTCGCGGAGCGGCAGCGCTTCGCCCGAGGATCGGAAGGCGGAGAGCAGCTGCGACGAATGAACGACGGATTTGACCAGGTACGGATCGCGCGCGCGGGGCTGGCGGTCGGTAGTGCTCATCAACGGGCTCGCTTGCTGAAGGGCCGGTGGGGTCCGGGACGCGCATTATCGCTCGGTGTTTTGCAGAGCGCAACCCTTGTTGCGCTCTGCGATACGCCGCCGCCCGGCGGACACATCGGCGGGTCTTTGAGACCCGCCGTGAGCCGGGTCTGGAGCCCGGCTGCGTCTACGCGAGTCCGGCGCGCCTCACCGCCCCGGCTGGATGTGGATGCCGCACTCGCGCTTCTGGCCGCCCCAGCGGCCCGATCGCAGGTCGCCCGGATCGAGCGGACGGGTCGTGCAGGGTTCGCAGCCGATGCTGGTGTAGCCCTCGTCGTAGAGCGGCAGGAGCGGAATGGCGTGGGCTTTCGCGTAGGCCCACACCTCTTTCGTCGTCCACGCGGCGAGCGGACTCACCTTGCGGAGGACGGTGCCGTTCTCCAGCGTGAAGGGCTCGACTTCGCCGAGATTCGCCCGCGTCGGCGACTGCTCGCGGCGCAGTGCCGTGAACCACACGTCGTAGCCCGCGAGCGCGGAGAAGAGCGGACCGACCTTGTGCCGCGCACAGCAGGCGTGCGTGTCCTGCTGCCACAAGCCCGGCGACGGCTCGTCGGCGCGCAGCGTGACCAGATTCAGGCGCCACTCCCGCGCGATCCGATCACGGTAGCGGTACATCTCGTCGAAGTGATGCACCGTGTCGAGGAACAGGACCGGAATGTCGAGCCGGACCTCGCGCAGCATGTGGACCAGCACCACGCACTCGGCCTGGAAACTCGACGTCACGCACGGCGCCGCCGCCGACGCGATCTGGTCCGCGATCAGGGCTCGCGCGTCGCTCATCGCAGGATCTCCTCGACGAGGCGGCGGACCGCCTCCACCGCCTCGGCGTCCGACGTCGCGGCGCGCGCGGCCCGCGCGATCCGCTCTGCGCCGGACAGGTACGCCGCGTCGGACGTCTCTTCGGGGAGCGCCTCCGCAATCATGCCCGCGCCCGCGGTGAAGTTGGTCGCGGGGTCGATCAGCACGAAGCTGCCGGTGCTGCGATTGTCCGCGTACGAATCGAACACCAGCGGTGAGGCCGTCGTCACGGCCACGCGTCCGATGTCGTTCAACGCCAGGGGCTGATCGAGCTCGGCGGCCACCACGCGCGTCGTGTGCTTGAGGAGGTACGGCCGGCCGGGGTTGAGCGGACGTTCGTCCATCCAGACGACATCGGCGGAGAAGCGCCGCCCGACTTCGATGACGTCGGTCGCGAGCACGTCGCCGCGGCTGACGTCGATCTCGTCCTCGAGCACCAGGGTCACCGACATGCCCGCGGACGCGCGGTCGAGATCGCCGTCCCACGTCGCGATGCGCGCGACGCGAGTGGAGACGCCCGAGGGCCAGGCGGTCAGGCGATCGCCGGGGCGGATCGTGCCGGAGGCGATGCGGCCCGCATAGCCGCGGAAATCGTGGGTGGGCCGGAGCACCAGCTGGACGGGCAGCCGGAAGGCGGCGCGCTCGGCGCGCCCGGCGACGTCGACGGTCTCGAGATAGGGCAGCAGGCCCGGGCCGCGGAACCACGGCGTCCGTTCGCTCGCCACGATCACGTTGTCGCCGTCGAGCGCGCTGATCGGAATGGCGTGCACGGTCGCGCCCTCGACCAGCTTCGCGAACTCGTCGCGGCACTGCTCGAACGCGCCGCGGTCGAAGTCGACGAGATCCATCTTGTTCACGGCCAGCACGAAGCTGGCGATCCCCAGCAGCTGCGCGATGCGCGCGTGACGCCGCGTCTGCTCGCGGATGCCGTGGCGCGCGTCGACGAGGAGGATCGCCACGTCGGAGGTCGAGGCGCCGGTCGCCATGTTGCGCGTGTACTGCTCGTGGCCCGGGGTATCGGCGAGGATGAACTTCCGGCGCGCGGTCGCGAAGTAGCGGTAGGCGACGTCGATGGTGATCCCCTGTTCGCGCTCGGCGCGCAGGCCGTCGGTGAACAGCGAGAAGTCAATCGGTCCGGCGCCGCGGTTGTGCGACGCGGCTTGCACGGAGCGGACCTGGTCCTCGTAGACGCCGCGCGAGTCGTAGAGCAGCCGTCCGATGAGCGTGCTCTTGCCATCGTCGACGCTGCCGGCGGTGCAGATTCGCAGCAGGCCGGACATCAGAAGTAGCCCTCCCGCTTCTTGAGCTCCATGGAGCCGTCCTGATCGTGATCGATGACGCGCAGCTGCCGCTCCGAGTGCTTTGCCGCCACGAGTTCCCGGATGATCTTCGGCACCGTGTCGGCATCGGACCGGACCGCGCCCGTGCACGGCGAGCAGCCGAGCGACCGCATGCGGCATTTCACGCGTTCGAGCCGCTCGCCCGGCAGCAGCGGCACGAACGGCTGTTCGGGAACGATCAGCGAGTGGCCCCGCACGAGGACGTCGCGTTCGCGCGCGAAGTAGAGCGGCACGACCGGGATGCGTTCCGCGTGGATGTAGTGCCACACGTCGATCTCGGTCCAGTTCGACAGCGGAAACACCCGGATGCTCTCGCCGGGGCGGATCCGGCTGTTCAGGAGGTGCCAGAGCTCGGGCCGCTGGCGCTTGGGATCCCACTGCCCCCGCGCGTCGCGCAGCGAGAAGATCCGTTCCTTCGCGCGCGAGCGTTCTTCGTCGCGACGCGCCCCGCCGAACGCCGCGTCGAACTCGCCTTGCTGCAGCGCGTCGAGGAGCGCCTTGGTCTTCAGCAGGCCGCAGCAGCGCTGCGTGCCGACGGCAAACGGCTGGGTGCCCTCGTCGATCGCCTCCCGGTTGGTGTGCACGATCAGCCGCGCGCCGACTTCGGCGGTGTAGCGGTCGCGGAACTCGATCATCTCGCGGAACTTGTAGGTCGTGTCGATGTGCAGCAGGGGAAACGGAATCGGCCCCGGATAGAACGCCTTCTGCGCCAGGCGGAGCAGGACGGAGGAGTCCTTGCCGATCGAATAGAGCATCACCGGCCGCGCGAATTCCGCCACCACCTCGCGCAGGATGTGAATGCTCTCCGCTTCCAGCGCCCGCAGGTGATCCAGATTGATGGCCGGATTCGCCACGCGCTCGTCGACTTCGTGTTCGAGGGTGCCGTGCATGCCGATGTCACCTCACGACGGAAGAGAATCCGGAACACTCGTCAACGAGGACGCGTGCCCCAGCGCAAAAAACCGATACAGGAGGACCGCATCGATCACGACGACCACCGCCATGACCGTGTAGGCCGCGGCGCCGGCGGCCAGACCGAGCGACTGCACGACGCGCGAGAGGCCGAACCCGACCACCCACGCATCGAAGCTCATACAGACGCGACGGAACGTTTCCGCGTTGACGCGGCGAATCAGCCACGCGCCGAGCGGCACGCCGACGATCAGGCTCGGCACGATCGCCGGCGTCAGCGCCAGGCTCTCGCGCGTGAACAGCCCCGCAGAGACGTAGGCCATCGCCGTGAACGTCGACTCGGCGAGCCGGACGAAGCCGAGCGCCGCGCGGAATTCGCGCTTCGCGAGTCCCTGGTTGTTCAGGAACACCGCGAGCGGCGGCCCGGAAATCGTCGTGACCGAATAGAGCACGCCGACGCCCGCGCCGAACGGGTAGCCGAACGAGCGCTCCGCGCGAATCGCCCGGCGGAGACCGGCCGCCTGCAGCAGGATCAGCGGCAGCAGCACGAGATAGGTCACCAGCTTCAGCCAGTCGGGCCGGACCTGCGTCACGACCAGCGTGCCGATGACGACGCCGGGGACGAGCCCGACGACGATCGGCCAGACCCTCGCCCGCACCGCGGCGAGCGCGTCGCGGTTCACCCACAGCACGTACGCGTTGAGGAACACCTCGATCAGGACGAGGGCGGGGTTGAGGAGGCGGTTCGACAGGAACAGCAGCGCGAGCGGGACAGTGATCGACGAGAACCCGTACCCCAGCGCGCCATTGACAATGGCGGCGCCGAACGTGATGACTGCGAGTTCCGGAATGTACGAATTGAACACCGGTGCTTCTCCGTGGGGCGCGCGTCAGCCGCGCGCGATACGCCTCGATGGAACCAAGGGGGAAGCCGCGCGCTGACGGGGAGAAGACCGGAAGGCTGCTGCTGGTTCTGGAGTCTCTACCCGCCCGTCGCCGGCGCCGTACAGACGCATCGACACCTGGTCGACGCGGCGCCGCAACAACAGGCGTTGAGGGAGGTAAGCATCAAGACACGCACCATATCACGGCGCCCCATGCGCGCGACGCATGGATAGCATGACCAAACCGCGTCCGGCGCCGACGCGCGAGCTGAACGGTCGCCTCGAGGACGAGGCATCAGCCGCGGGTTCTGACGACGCCGCTATCCGTCATATCCACGTTACACGCGAGGGTGATGACCAATCGATGCCCGCGTAAACGGGGTCTTGAGGCCCGCGGACTCGGCGCGACGCTATGATACGGTCGCGTTTCGCCGCGATGGGATTGGCGAACAGGAGGATGGTCCCGATGACCACGATGCGAGGGCTGGCAGCGGCAGTGGCGGTGAGTTCCACCGTGCTCGCCGGCCATCAAGGGGCGGCGGCGCCGCGCGTGAGGACGGCGCGCGGCACGATCGAGGGCACGACGGAAGCCAGCGGCGTCCGCAGCTACAAGGGCATTCCGTTTGCGGCGCCGCCCGTCGGCGACCTCCGCTGGAAGGCGCCGCAGCCCGTGAAGAACTGGAGCGGCGTCCGTCAGGCCGTCCAGTTCGGGCCGCGCTGCATGCAGCGTCCCGTGTTCAGCGACATGGTGTTCCGCTCGAACGGCGTGAGCGAGGACTGCTTGTACCTGAACGTCTGGACGCCGGCGACGGCGCCGGCCGATCGTCTGCCGGTGCTCGTCTACTTTTTCGGCGGCGGCTATATCGCCGGCGACGGCTCGGAGCCGCGCTACGACGGCGAGTCGATGGCAAAGAAGGGGATCGTCGCGCTCACCGTCAACTACCGGCTCACCGTGTTCGGCTTCCTGGCGCATCCGGACCTGACGAAGGAATCGCCGCACCCCGCGTCGGGCAACTACGGGCTGCTCGATCAGGCGGCCGCGCTGCGCTGGGTCCACGACAACATCGCCGCGTTCGGCGGCGATCCGCGGCGCGTCACGATCGCGGGGGAATCCGCGGGCTCGACCTCGGTGAGCGCACAGATGGCGTCGCCGCTGTCGAAGGATCTCATCGCCGGGGCGATCGGCGAGAGCGGCGCGCTCATCAACCCGACGCTCGGTCCGGTGCCGTTGTCGGACGCGGAGCAGACCGGCGTCAAGTTCGCGGCCGCCGCCGGCGCGGCCTCGATTCGGGCCCTGCGCACGATGTCCGCGCAGCAGGTCCTCGACGTGACCGCGAGGCAGGACGCGCCGCGGCTCGGCCCGACCGTCGACGGGTATCTCTTCCAGAAGACGCCGCTCGAGATTTACACCGCGGGGCAGCAGGCGCCGGTGCCGCTGCTCGCGGGCTGGAACTCCGCCGAAAGCGGCTCCGCCGGCGTGCTGGGGCGCGGCGCCGAGCCCACCGCCGAGAGCTACGCCGCGGGGCTGAAGCGCCTCTACCCGGAGAGCGCCGACGAGGCGGCACGGGTCTATGCCGCGTCAACGCCCGAGGAGATCGAGCAGGCCGCGACCGATCTCGCGAGCGATCGCTTCATCGCCTACAGCACGTGGAAATGGCTCGAGCTGCACGGCCAAACCGGGAAGCCGACCTACCGGTATTACTATTCGCGTCCGCGGCCCGCGATGACGAATGCCGCGCCGGACGCACGGCCGGCGCGCGGGGCCGTGCACTCCGCCGAAATCGAGTACGCGATGGGCAATCTCGACGGCAACAAGGTCTACGCCTGGACGGACGACGACCGCAAGGTGTCGCAGACCATGCAGGAGTACTTCGCCAACTTCGTGAAGAACGGCGATCCGAACGGTCCCGGCCTGCCCGTGTGGCCGCGCGCCAACGGCGGCGAGACGGTGCAGGTGATGCACATCGACGTCACCACCCGCGCCGAACCCGAGCGGAATCGCGCGCGCTACCTGTTCCTGGATCGGATGTTCCAGAAGCGCTGAGCGCGATGCCGGCGCCGGTGCTCCTGCAGGCCGACTCCATCACCAAGTCGTACGCCGGCGTGCGCGCGCTGCGGGGGGTGTCCGTCGATCTCCGCGCCGGCGAAGTTCATGCGCTCGTCGGCGAGAACGGCGCCGGCAAGTCGACGCTCATCAAGATCATGACCGGCGCCGTCGCGCCGGACGCCGGTACCATCGAGGTGGCCGGGCAGCGCGTCGCGCACATGGATCCGCATGCGGCGCGCGCGCTCGGCATCGCGGCCATCTATCAGCAGCCGGCGCTCTTCCCGCACCTCACCGTCGCCGAGAACATCGCCCTGACGTTCGAGTCGGCGCGCGTCTGGCGCCGCATCGACTGGGCGTCGCGGCGCCGCCGCGCCCGGGACCTGCTCGCCAGCGCCGGCGCGTCCATCGACCCCGATCGCGACGTCGAGACGCTCAGCATGCCCGAGCAGCAGATCGTCGAGATCGCGCGCGCGATGGGAGCCGACGCGCGCATCGTGATCATGGACGAGCCGACGGCGGCGCTCACCGATCGCGAAGTCGAGCGGCTGTTCGGCGCGATTGCCAGGCTGCGCGAGCGCGGCGCCGGCGTCGTCTACATCTCCCATCGTCTCGAGGAGGTGTTCGCGAGCGCGGATCGCGTGACGGTGCTGCGGGACGGCGAGAGCCTGGGCACGTGGCCGACCGCATCGCTCGATCGCGCACGCCTGATACGGCTGATGGTCGGCCGCGACCTGTCGACGGTGTTTCCGAAACGGGACGTGGCGATGGGCGACGTCGTGCTCGAGGTGCGCGGGCTCTCGCATCGGCCGAGCGGCGTGCACGACGTCACGTTCGGCGTGCGACGGGGAGAGATCCTCGGGCTCGGCGGCCTGGTCGGGTCGGGCCGCACCGAGCTCGCCGAGGTGCTGTTCGGCCTGCGGCCCGCCGACGGCGGGGGGATTCGCGTCAATGGCAGCGACGTTCGCATCGCCTCGCCGGCGGACGCGATCGCGCACGGCATCGGCTACGTTCCCGAAGATCGCCGGCACCACGGGGTCGTCCTCGAGATGTCGATTGTCGCGAATGCGAGCCTCGCGAGCCTGCCGGCCGTGGCGCGCGCCGGCATGATCGACCACCGCGCGGAGCGGTCGTCCGCGTCGCGGTATGTCTCCGATCTCCGCATCAAGGCCGAATCGGTGGACGCGCCGGTCGGCTCGCTGTCGGGGGGCAACCAACAGAAAGTCGCGCTCGCGCGGTGGCTGGCGACCCGTCCGGCGGTGCTCATCCTCGACGAGCCGACGCAGGGCGTCGACGTCGGCTCGAAGGCGGAGATTCATGCGCTCATGGGCTCGCTCGCCGCCCGCGGCCTCGCGATCGTGATGATCTCGTCGGACATGCCGGAGCTGCTCGGCATGAGCGACCGCATCGCGGTGATGCGCGCCGGCACCATCCGCAGCATCGTGCCGCGGGCCGAGGCCACGCAGGACCTGCTGCTGGAGCTCGCCCTTGGCTGATCGCCGGACCGGCTCGCTCCTGGCGGCGCTCGCGGCGGTGTGCGCCCTGCTGGCCATCGCGGCGCCCGGCTTCTTCAGCCGCGAGAACCTGATCGACGTCCTCCTCGGCAACGTCCCGGTGCTGATCGTGGCGCTCGGGGCGACGCTCGTCCTGCTCACGGGCGAGATCGACATTTCCGTCGGCTCGGTGTTCGCAATCTGCGGCGTCGTGGCGGGCGTCACCGCGCTCGCCGGCGCACCAATGGCGATCACCATCGTGGCGACGTGTGCGGCGGGGGCGCTGCTCGGCGCGCTGAACGGGGCGCTCGTGGCGTACGCGGCGCTCCCGTCGATTGTCGTCACGCTCGCGACGATGGTCGCGCTGCGCGACGGGCTGCGCTGGGCGACGCAAGGCGCGTGGGTGCAGGACCTGCCGGACAGCTTTCAGTGGTTCGGACTCTCGCAGTCGTCGTACCCGATCGTCGCGTGCGGGATCGCGGCGCTGCTGCAGGCGGCGCTGGCGTATGGGTTGCGGCACGTCGCCGCGGGGCGCGCCGTGTATGCCACGGGATCCGACCCCGACGCCGCCAGGCTCGCCGGGTTCGACGTGGCTGGCGTCAAGGCGGCGGTGTTCACGATCGCGGGCGCGCTGACCGGCCTCGCCGCGATCGTCAACGACGTGCGGTTCAACCAGGTGCCCAGCAACGCCGGCATCGGCCTCGAGATGAAAGTGATCGCGGCGGTCGTGGTCGGCGGCACCGCTATCCGCGGCGGGCGTGGCACCATGACCGGCACGCTGCTCGGCGTGGCGCTGCTGGCGATCGTCGGGCCCGCGCTGGTGTTTCTCGGGGTGAGCGCGTACTGGGAGCGCGCGATTCAGGGCGCAATCATTCTCGCCGCGGTCGCGCTCGACGCGTGGCGGCTGCGGCGCCGGCAGCCGGGGCTGTCGCGCGCGGCGGTGCAGCCGTCATGATCCGCCTTCGGCCGCCCGGCCTCTCGAGCGGAGAATCGATCCTGGCGCTGGCGCTGGCCGCCGAAGTCGCGGTGTTCGCGGCGGTCGCGCCGCAGTTCTTCACCGTCGGCAACGCGTTCGAGGTGCTGCGCGTCAGCGTCGAACTGGGGCTGCTCGCCGTCGCGCTGACGCCGGTGATCGTCAGCGGCGGCATCGATCTCTCGGTCGGCGCGATGATGGGCCTGGCAGCGGTGGTGTTCGGCGCGGCGTCGCGAGCGTGGGGCCTGGGCCTCGGCGCGGCGGCGGCGCTTGCGCTCGCCGTGGGCACCGCCGGCGGCGCCGCGAACGCCGCGCTCGTGTCCCGGCTCGGCATCCCGCCGCTCATCGTCACGCTGGGATCGTTGTCGCTCTTCCGGGGCATCGCCGAGGGGCTGACGCACGCGGCGGTGAACTACACGAATTTTCCGCCCTCGTTCCTCGCGCTCGGGCAGGGCTATCTGTGGGGCGTGATCCCGGCGCAGCTGCCGATCTTCGCGGTGGTGGCCGCGGCGTATGCGATCCTGCTGCACCGGTCGGTCATCGGACGCGCGGTGTACGCGATCGGCTTTTCGCCGGCCGGTGCGCGCTACGCCGGGATTCCGGTGCGGCGGCGTCTCGGCGCCCTCTATCTGCTGTCGGGATTCGTGGCCAGCCTCGCCGCCATCGTCTACGTCGCGCACATGGGACAGGCGCGATCGGACGCGGGCACCGGGTACGAGCTCGATGCGATTACCGCCGTCGTGCTGGGGGGAACATCGGTCTTCGGTGGGCGCGGGACGCTCGGCGGCACGCTCCTCGGCCTGCTCGCGCTCAGCGTGCTGCGGAACGGACTGCAGCTCGCGGCGCTCCCGTCGGAACTGGCCGGCGTGCTGACCGGCACGCTGCTGCTCGTGACGATCGGCCTCGATCGTGTCAGGATGACGGCGCCCGCGCGATCGGCGGCGCCGGCGATGGAGGACGTCGAGGTGAGAAACAGTCAGGTGGCGGTGCTGTGCGCCGCCGTGATTGCCGGATCGCTGATCGTCGCCGGCACCAACCTGTGGCTGGTGCGGTCGCTCGCGTCGTCGACGAGCGGTGCGCGCACGCTGGCGGCCGGCGCGGAACCGTCGCCGCGGGATACGCCGGCGCCCGCGGGGCACCGTCCGGTGATCGCGATGATGCCGAAGGCCAAGGGCGACCCCTATTTCATCAGCTGCCGCGCCGGTGCGGAGGAAGCGGCGCGCGACTTGAACGTCGAATTGATCTGGGACGGGCCGACCAGCCTCGATGCCGCGCGGCAGAACGAGCTCGTCGAAAACTGGATCACCCGCAAGGTCGATGCGATCGCGGTGGCCGTCGAAAACCGCGGCGGCATCTCGTCGGTGCTGCGCAAGGCCCGCACGCGCGGCATCAAGGTCCTGACCTGGGATGCGGACGCCGAACCGGATGCGCGCGACTTCTTCGTCAACCAGGCCACGCCCGAAGGGATTGCCAACACGCTGACCGACGAAGCGGCGCGGCTGCTCGGCGGCAGGGGCGAATTCGCGATCATCACCGGCGCGCTGAGCGCGGCGAACCAGAACGAGTGGATTGCCAATATCCGCAAGCGCCTCGCCGGGAAGTATCCCGGCCTGACGCTGGCGACGATCCGGCCGAGCGACGACGATCGTGACAAGGCGTTCGCGGAGACGCAGACCATCCTGCGCGTGTACCCGAACGTGAAACTGGTCATGGCGATTTCCGCCCCCGCGGTGCCGGGATCGGCCGAAGCGGTGCGCCAGGCCAACCGCGCCGGCGACGTGAACGTGATCGGCCTGTCGCTGCCGAACATCAACAAGCCGTACGTGCATGGCGGCGTCGTCCAGGCGGTCATTCTCTGGAATACGCGCGACCTCGGGTATCTCACGGTGCTCTCGGCCGCGAAGCTGGTGCAGCAGGCGTTCGCGGCGGGGGCGACATCACTCGAGGCGGGACGGCTCGGCACGATCGAGGTGCGCGGATCCGAGATCGTCCTCGGCGCGCCGCTCCTCATGAACAAGACGAATATCGATCGGTACGATTTCTGAGCCACGGACGATCCACCACGGATGGACACGGACCCAGACGGACAATGACGGGTGCAGGGCGGGTCTTCAGGCCCGCCCGGGCGTGCGACGATCGCGTGTGCGCCGGGTCAACGGACCCGGCCCGCGTGTGACGGATTCGGCGACGCGGATTTGAACAAGGAGCTGGCCATGCAGACGCGCCGGGCGGAATTGATACACGCAGCTCTCGACGGCCTGCGCATCGAACTGCCGTCCTGGGGATTCGCGAACACCGGTACGCGGTTCGGGAAATTCCTTCAGGCGGCGGCGGCGTCGACGATTGACGAGAAGTTCAGCGACGCGGGGCAGGTGCACGCGCTCACCGGCGCGTGTCCGACGCTGGCGCTGCACGTCCTGTGGGACCTGCCGGAGGGCGTCGCGAGCGCGGCGGAGGTCAGGCGGCTCGCCGCCCGGATCGATCAATCCCAACCTGTTTCAGGATCAGGAGTACAAGTTCGGATCGTTCGGCAATCCCGATCCGCTCGTCCGCGCCGCGGCGCGGCGGCACGTCGAGGACAGCATGACGATCGCGCGCGAGATCGGCAGCCGCGACATCTCGCTGTGGTTCGCCGACGGCTCCAACTATCCGGGCACGCAGAACATCCGGCAGCGGCGCGCGTGGTTCATCGAATCGCTGCAGGCCAGCCACGCCGCGCTCGCGCCCGGCCAGCGCCTGCTCGTCGAGTACAAGCCGTTCGAGCCGGCGTTCTACCACACCGACATCGCCGACTGGGGCATGGCGCTCCTGCTCGCGCGCGCCGCCGGTCCGCACGCGCGCGTCCTCGTCGACACCGGCCATCATTATCTGGCGCAGAACATCGAGCAGATCGTCGCCTGGCTGCTCGCCGAGGACATGCTCGGCGGCTTCCACTTCAACGACCGCCGCTACGCCGACGACGATCTGACGCTCGGGTCGATCGATCCCTATCAGGTCTTCCGGATCTTCCACGAGATCCGGCTGTTCGAGTACGAGACGGGGCGCCGCGCCGACATCGCCTACATGGTCGATCAGAGCCACAACCTCAAAGGGAAGATCGAGGCGATGCTGCAGACGGTGGCCACCGCGCAGGAGCTGTATGCGAAGGCGGCGATCGTCGACCATGCGGCGCTGCTCGACGCGCAGCAGCACACCGATCTCGTCCGGGCGGAGTCGCTGCTGCAGGACGCGTTCGCGACCGACGTGCGCCCCGCGATTCGCGAGTGGCGCACGTCCCATGGACTGCCCGTCGACCCGATGCAGGCGTTCCGCGAGAGCGGCTATCTCGAACGGATCACCGCCGAGCGCGGCGCCAGGACGACGTCACGCGCATCGTCGTACGCGTGAACAGTCTCGGTCAGAGGTTCGGGAACGCCGGGTCGGAAGGCCCGGCCGGCGTGATGAGCACGAGACTCACAAACTCACAAGCGGAGGACTTCATGTCGAGGACAGTGACACGGATGTCAGTCGGCGCGGCGCTGCTGCTGACCGGCTACTTTATCGGCCAGGCGTCGACGCGCGAGGTGGTGATGGCGCAGCAGCAGACAGGCACGCGAGTGTTCGAGCTCCGCACCTACACGGTGCCAGACGCCACGCAGCTCGACATGCTGAACGCCCGCTTCCGCGATCACACGCGCCGCATTTTCGACAGGCACGGCATGACGAGCATCGGCTACTGGACGCCGATCGACACGCCGAACACTCTCATCTACATCCTGGCCCACCCCAGTCAGGAGGAGGCAAAGAAGCATTGGGCCGAGTTCAACGCCGATCCGGAGTGGCAGAAGGTACGCACCGAGACACGCGAGAAGGGGCTGACCGGCGTCAAGACCGAATCGCGTTTCCTGCAGCCAACTGATTATTCGGCAATTAAATAGAGGATTCAGGTAAACACCGTCGGGGCGGCCGTCGTCCTCGTACAGACAGGCCTCTCCTTGTACCGAATGCCCAGCCATTTCCAGACGGTCGCGTTTGTCACGGCGCTCGGCGTATGCCTTGCGGCATGCTCCTCACAGAAAAACGCCGGTCCGGGCGGCGCCGCGACGACGGACGGGCGAGGGGCGGGCGGCGGGCGCGGCGGGCGGGGCGGCGGCGGGACGGTTCCGGTGGTCACCGCGAAAGCGGTGGCCAAGAGCGTTCCGCTGACGCTGCCGGCGGTCGGTACCGGCGAAGCGTTGTCGACGGTGCAGATTCGTGCACAGGTGACGGGTCAGCTGAGCCAGGTGCATTTTTCGGAGGGGCAGGAAGTCACCAAAGGGCAGCTGCTCTTCACGATTGACCCGCGTCCATTCGAGACGGCGCTCGCGCAGGCGGAGGCGGTGCTCGCGCGCGACACGGCGACGGCGAACAACGCGCAGTCGCAGCGCGCGCGCTACGAAGATCTCTACAAGCGCGGCCTCATCCCGCGCGATCAGTACGAGACGCAGACCGCCGGCGCCGAAGCGCTGCAGGCGACGCTGCAAGCGGATCGCGCGACGGTGCAGAACGCGCGGCTGAACCTGCAATACACGCGCATCAGCGCGCCGATCTCGGGCCGCACGGGATCGCTCAGCCTGCGCGAAGGCGATCTCGTTCGCGCCAACGACGCGACGCCGCTCGTCGTCATCAATCAGATGTCGCCGATGTACGTGACGTTCTCGGTGCCGGGCCGCTACCTGCAGGACATCCGCCGCTACCAGGCGCAGCGCCCGCTGGCCGTCGAAGCGCGCGTGCAGTCGGGGACGGTCCCGCCCGGCGGTCCGGCGGCCACGCCGTCTCCGACGTCGACGGCGGGCCAGCCGTCGAACGCGAGCGATCCGGCGCCGCCGATTGCAGTGGAAGTCGGCAAGGTGACGTTCATCGACAACGCCGTCGATCCGACGACCGGCACGATCAAGTTGAAGGCGACCTTCCCGAACCCGGGCCGCATGCTGTGGCCGGGCCTGTTCGTCCAGGTCTCGCTGCAGCTCACCAACGATCCCGGCGCGATCGTCGTGCCCGCGACCGCCGTGCAGACCTCGCAGCAGGGCCAGTACGTGTACGTGATCAAGGCCGATCGCACCGCCGAACTGCGGAACGTGAAAATCGATCGGCAGGTCGGCGAGGAGATGATCATTGCCGAAGGGCTGTCGGGCGGAGAAGAGGTCGTCACGGACGGTCACCTGCGGCTCACGCCGGGCGCGCGGGTCAGCGTGCCGGGTGATTCGGCCGACGCGGGGCGCCGGGGCGGAGGCGCCGACAGCGGACGCCGCGGCGAGCCAGGCCGCGGCACCGGTCGGAGCACGGGCGGCTACTGAGCCGCGTGCGACGAGGACACCATGAACTTCGCAGAACCCTTCATCAGGCGGCCGGTCGCCACCACGCTGCTCGTCCTGACCATTCTGATCTTCGGCATCATGGGCTACCGGCTGCTGCCGGTCGCCGACCTGCCGACCGTCGACTTCCCGACCATCCAGGTCAGCGCGAACCTGCCGGGTGCGAACCCCGACACGATGGCGAACACCGTCGCCACGCCGCTCGAGAAGGCGTTCACGACGATTCCCGGCATTTCGTCGATCAGCTCGAGCAGCCGCCAGAGCAGCACCGACATCACGCTGCAGTTCGATCTCAGCCGCGATATCGATTCGGCCGCGCAGGACGTGCAGGCGACGCTGTCGCGCGCGCAGCGCGGGCTGCCGCCGATGCCGACGCCGCCGTCGTTCCGCAAGACCAATCCGGCCGACGCGCCGGTGCTGTTCCTGGTCCTCAGCTCGAAGACGCTGCCGCTGCCCGTCGTCAACCGCTACGCGGAGGACACGATCGCGCAGCGGCTGTCGATGGTCACCGGCGTCGCGCAGGTGAACGTGGTCGGCGCCCAGAAGTTCGCGGTGCGCGTCGACATCGACCCGATGCAGCTCGCGTCGCGCCAGATCGGGATCGATCAGGTGGCGCAGGCGATCTCGGCGGCGAACTCGAACCGGCCGACCGGCACCCTCTTCGGGCCGAACCGCAACTTCGTCGTGCAGGCGACGGGACAGCTGCGCGACGCGGACAGCTTCCGCAACGTCGTCGTCGCCTACCGGAACGGCAGCGACGTGCGCCTCGGCGAGGTCGCCAACGTCTACGACGGGGTCGAGAACGAGCGGAACATCAGCTGGTACAACGCCGAGCGGACGATCTACCTGGCCGTCCAGCGTCAGCCCGGCACCAACACCGTCGAAGTCGTCGACGCGATCCGGGAGCAGCTCGCCGAGCTGCAGCGGCAGCTGCCCGCCGCGGTGACGCTGGCGATCCGCAGCGACCGCGCGCAATCGATCCGCGAGTCGGTCGAGGACGTCAGGTTCACGCTGATGCTGACCGTGTTCCTGGTGATCCTCGTCATCTTCCTGTTCCTCAGGAACCTGTCGGCGACGATCATTCCCAGCCTCGCGCTGCCGTTCTCGATCGTCGGCACCTTCGCGGTGATGTGGGCGCTCGACTACAGCCTCGACAACCTGTCGCTGATGGCGCTCACCCTGTCGGTCGGCTTCGTCGTCGACGACGCGATCGTCATGCTGGAGAACATCGTCCGGCACATGGAGATGGGCAAGCCGCGCCTGCAGGCGGCGCTCGACGGCTCGAAGGAGATCGCCTTCACGATCGTCTCGATGACGATCTCGCTCGCGGCGGTGTTCATCCCGATCCTCTTCATGGGCGGCATCGTCGGGCGGCTGATGCACGAATTCGCGGTGACGATTGCGTCGGCGATTCTGGTGTCGGGGCTGGTCTCGCTGACGCTGACGCCGATGCTGTGCAGCCGCTTCCTGAAGTCGCCGCACGCGCAGAGGCACGGCCGCTTCTACAACGTGACCGAACGGATGTTCGACGCGTGGCTGAACGCGTACGCGTGGAGCCTGCGGCAGACGATCCGGTTCAAGGCGACGACGATGCTGATCTCGGCGGCGACGCTTGTCGCCACCGTCTACCTGTTCACGATCGTGCCGACCGGGTTCATTCCGTCGGTCGACACCGGGCAGTTGAACGGGCAGGTCGAGACGATTCAGGGCATCGGGTTCGATCAGGCGGTCCGCCACCACGTCGAGATCATGGACATTCTCGAGAGCGACCCCAACGTCGCCGCCTACACGGTGAACATCGGCGGGTTCGGCGGCGGGCGGCTCGACGTGGAACTGAAACCGCGCCATGAACGCAGCCTGACGGCCGATGAAGTGATCGACGAGCTCCGGCCGAAGCTGGCGCGAGTCCCCGGCGTCCGCGCCTTCCTGTCGAATCCGCCGGCCATCCGCATCGGCGGCATGCAGTCGCGGAGCCAGTACCAGTTCACGCTGCAGAGCCCAGACACCGACGAGCTGTACCGCGCGGCGCCGGAGTTCGAGGCGCGCCTGCGCCAGGTCGAGGGGCTCGAGGACGTGAGCTCGGACCTGCAGATCCGCACGCCGCAGCTGTCGGTCGACATCGATCGCGATCGCGTGTCGGCGCTCGGCCTCACCGTCGATCAGGTGCAGTCCGCGCTCAACTCCGCTTACGG
Organism: Acidobacteriota bacterium; assembly: GCA_013362195.1. GTDB lineage: Bacteria > Acidobacteriota > Vicinamibacteria > Vicinamibacterales > 2-12-FULL-66-21 > QHWT01. The sequence goes on along the minus strand of JABFWM010000080.1, from coordinate 5,617 downwards.
GACCCGCCAGGTCTCGCAGATCTTCGCGCCCGAGGATCAGTATCAGGTGATCATGCAGGTCGCGCCGCAGTATCAGCGCGATCCGAACGCGCTCTCGATGCTCTACGTGCAGGCGCCGGGCGGGAAGCTCGCGCCGCTCTCGGAAGTGGTCACCACGAAGCTGTCGGCCGGGCCGCAGTCGGTCAACCACGTCGGCCAGCTGCCGTCGGTGACGCTCTCGTTCAACCTGAAGCCGGGCGTCGCGCTGGGCGACGCGGTCGCGCGCGTCGAGCGGCTCGCCCTCGAAACGCTGCCCGGGGTCGTCACCGGCCGCTTCCAGGGCACCGCGCAGGCGTTCCAGGAATCGATGCGCGGCCTCGGCTGGGTGCTCGCGCTCGCGATCTTCGTCATCTACGTGGTGCTCGGGATCCTCTACGAGAGCTTCATCCACCCGCTGACGATTCTCTCGGGGCTGCCGTCGGCCGGCTTCGGCGCGCTGCTGACGCTGCTGCTGTTCCACCAGGACCTGAACATCTACGCGTTCGTCGGCATCATCATGCTCGTCGGCATCGTGAAGAAGAACGGCATCATGATGATCGACTTCGCGATTGAAGCCCGCCGCGATCGCCAGGTCGGGGCGGCTGACGCGATCTACGAAGCGTGTCTCGTCCGCTTCCGCCCGATCATGATGACGACGATGGCGGCGCTGATGGGCACGCTGCCGATCGCGCTCGGCTGGGGCGCCGGCGCCGAGGCGCGGCGTCCGCTCGGCCTCGCGGTGGTCGGCGGCCTGATCGTGTCGCAGACGCTGACGCTCTACGTGACGCCGGTGTTCTACATCTACATGGACATGCTGCAGGACCGGCTGGGGCGGCGGAAGAAAGCGGGCCAGCCGGCCATCCGCACGCTGGAGCCGCAGGAAAGCGCCAAGTAGCGTCGACGCCGCGTCTGACGGCCCGGCCCGCGATCATGTTTGTAGGGCGGGTCGTCAGACCCGCCGTTCCCGTAGGGCGGGTCTTCAGACCCGCCGTCCTACACCAGCGTCAATCCGACCGCGCGCACGAGATCATCGGCATCGCGGTACGCGATGGTCGTGCAGCGCGGATGCGCCGCGCCCGCAATCAGTCTGGAAATCTTCTCTTCCCGATCCGCCCGGTAGACCAGCACGACGCGCTGCTCCGTCTGTGCGGATCGTCCCAGCACGTAGCCAACCTCGAAGCCGACCCCGTAACTCGATCCCGAGGCCTCGGCGATGAGCACGTCGCAGCGCTCCAGCCACGCGATGTCGCGCTCGTACACCGCGCGCGCCGTCAGCGCACCCTCCGCCGCGTCGACGTTGTCGTCGAGCAGGTGCTTCGTCAGCACCGTGTGTCCCTTCGCTTCGAGCCGCGCGCACAGCGTCCGCAGGGCCTCGACGGCGCCGCGATCGCCGCGCACGGTACAGGCGACGTAGGCGATCATCGCTCGCCCGTCGCGCCGAAGCCGCCGCGCGAACCCTCGCGCAGATCGACCGTCGCCTCGCGCCATTCCGCGCGCGCCACCGGCATGAAGAGCCCTTGCGCGATGCGATCGCCGAACCTGACGTCCACCGGCGCGGCGGTGAAGTTCACGACCGCGATCTTCACTTCGTCGTGCGGCCCGCAGTAGTCCCCATCGACGACGCCAACGCCGTTGGCGACCATCAGTCCGCGCTTGAGCGGCGTGCTGCTTCGGGCGAACACGCCGAGGAAGTAGCCGGGCGGCGCCTCGATCACGAGACCCGTCGGCACGAGCGCGACCGCGCCGGGCGGCACGGTGACGTCCGCGCTGGCCGCGAGATCGAAGCCTGCCGCGCCGGGCGTCTGGTAGGCGGGCAGTGGCACGGACGGATGCAGACGACGAATGCGGACCGAGAGTGTGTGCATGGGCTGTTCAGTGATGCAGGCGGTACAGGCGGATGCCGTCCTTGCCGACGGCGAGCAGTTCCATGTCGGGCCGGCCGCTGACCTGCTCGATCACGCGCCCGGCGTCGCGATCGAAGCGGTGCGGGTGCACCATCACGTGCGTCACGCCGGCCTCTTTCATGGCGCGGAACGCACGCTCCTGGGGAAAATACCAGAAGGTGTCTGCGTAGCGCTGATACGACTCCGGCGTATAGCCGCTGTAGCCGTTCATCAGCGGGCGCCAGTGCGCCGTCGAATTGAGGACGTAAGGGGCGTTCTCGAAGGCCATCCGCCGCGGGAAGAACGGCTGCTCGACGAGCACGACCGGACCGGGCTCGTCGCGCAGGAGCGTGTAGATGTTCGGAACGCCCGTGAATTCGCGGTAGTCGAACGGCGCGCGCAGCGCTTCGATGTTGACGAGGAAGATCAGGGCGATGGGGAGAACTTCCGCCTGAAGGCGGAAGCTACGGAGCAGGCGGAAGCTACGGAGCAGGCGGAAGCTACGGAGCAGGCGGAAGCTATGGAGCAGGCGGAAGCTACGGAGCAGGCGGAAGCTATGGAGCAGGCGGAAGCTACCGAGCGGTCGGAAGCCGCGTCCCTCGTCACGGCTGCCGTAGCTTCCGCCTTCAGGCGGAAGCCCGCGCCGCAGCGCCGCCAGGCCCAATCCACCCAGCAGCGCGACGCCGAGGAGAAACAGGTTTCCAAAGCGGGCAGCCACACGCAGACCCTGCATCGGCGGAAACGCGTGGAACGCGATCGCGTAGAACGGCGTTGCCGTCCCCAGCGACAGCAACAGGCCGACCAGCGCGATCCCGCCCAGCATCACGACGCGGCCGCGCTGATCCCGTGCGCGCACGGCCGCAACGATCGCGACGAGCGAGAGCAGCGCGACTACGATGCCGGGGAAGAAGCTGTCGACGGGATCGCGGAAGAAGCGCCCGCTCCACGTCGAGACGTGCAGCCGGCCCGCGGACGCCAGATAGCCCGTCATCGTCGCCGAGTAGTCGTTCACGGTGTCGAGCGTGCGGACCATGTGCTGCTCGCGCGCGACGCGGTGATACGGCAGGTACACCGGCAGCACGGCGGCCGCGGTCACCGCCGCCGCCGCCGCGAGCGTCGGCACGACGATGCGTGCGCGGCGCCACCACTCGGGTGCGCGCGCGAGGAGCGCGGCCGGCACCATGACGGCGGCGAAGACGACGAGGTAGCCGGACGTGTAGGCCATCAGCACCATCGCGGCGACCAGGACGAGTGCGGCCCGCGCCGGCCCGGGACCCCCGCGCGTGATGATCGCGTCTACCCCTAAGAGGGCCAGTGGAAGCCCGTAGATGTGGATGCCCTGCACGTGCGCGAGCCGCGTCAGCGTGTGCGTGTTGAACGCGAACGCCGAGCCGGCGAGCAGGCCCGCGAAGAGATCGCCCGTCCAGCGTTCGACGAGACGGCACGTCACGAACGCGGTCAGCGCGAATCCCGCGATCAGCACCAGGTTGTACACGAGGACGGGCGAGGCGCCCAGCCACGCCAGCGGCGCGCCCATCAGCGCCGGCACGATCAGCGGCTCGGAGAACGCGAGCGCATCGTGGGCGGGATAGAAGATGTTGGCTTCGAACAGGTGCATTGGATCGCGCGGCAGCTGGTGCGCGACCCACGCGAGGATCCATTCATTCAGCTGCGCATCGCCGTTGTCGTTGCGCGACCACCGTCCGGGATCGAGCGCGAGCGGCCAGGTGTGGATGATCGCCAGCAGCAGGCAGATGAACGCTGCACTGGCCCGTCGAGCGCCGGACGTCATGCGGTCGTTCGATTATGCACCAGCTGTCAGGCGTGGATGGGGGACGGAATTTGCATCGACCCATCATGGATGCAGACAAATGGATCCGCCACGGATCGACACCGACGAACACGGATGCCAGCACGCCAGTAAGGAGACATCAGTCATGTTAGCCGCACTCTTCGCCGCGACCCTCGCGCTTGCCCTGCCCGGCCAGGCGGCGAACGTCGGGCCCGAGCACTTCACCGCGTTCGCCGTGGACACCAGCAATACGGCCCCGGGCGGCGCCAATACAACGACCGTCGACATCGTCGTCAAGCGCTGGTCGAGCGACGCGGATCGCGATCGTCTGATCAAGACGCTGCAAGCCAAGGGGCAGGACGCCCTGCTCAGCGCGCTGCAGAGCATGCCTGTCGTCGGCTACATCCGCACCCCCTGGTCGGTGAGCTACGATCTGCATTTCGCGCGGCAGCACCCGAAGCCTGACGGCGGCCGCACCATCGTGATCGCCACCGATCGCTACATCAGCGGGTGGGAGGCGATGAACCGTCCGCGCACGATCGAGTACCCGTTCACGCTGATTCAGCTGGATCTCGACAAGAACGATCGCGGCGTCGGCAAGCTGTCGATCGCCACGAAGATCACCGCCAGCGACGAGACCATCGAACTGGAAAACTTCTCCAGCCAGCCCGTGCAGTTGAACGAAGTGAAGAAGATCAAATAGCAAAGGCGGCCTGAAGACCCGCCCTGCACCGGTCTGACGAATGCCGGGTCTGTTGACTGCGGATGAGCGGCGGCTCTTATGTAGGCCGGGTCTTTAGACCCGGCATTCGTCGGTCTTTAGACCCGGCATCCGTCGGTCTTCAGACCCGGCGCTCTTCCTCATGCGCCGCCCGCCATCCCGCGGATCAGCGTCAACAGCATGTCGATCGCGACCACGTTATGGCCGCCCTGCGGGACGATGATGTCCGCGTACCGCTTGCTCGGCTCGACGAACTCCAGGTGCATCGGCTTGACGGTCGCGAGGTACTGGTCGATGACCGACTGCACCGTACGCCCGCGCTCCGCGATGTCCCGCTGTAGCCTCCGGATGAATCGCGTGTCATCGTCCGTGTCCACGAACACCTTGACGTCCATCAGGCGACGCAGCGCCGCATCGGTATAAATAAGGATGCCCTCGACGATGATCGCGCGCCGCGGCGCGAGCGTTTCGGTGGATAGCTGGCGGGCGTAGCGCGCGAAATCGTAGATCGGCGCGTCGACGGCCCGTCCCGCCCGCAGCTCGTGGACGTGACGCACCATCAGATCGGTTTCGAGCGAGTCGGGATGATCGTAATTGAGGGCGGCGCGCTCTTCGAAGCGCAGATCGTTGCGGTCGCGATAGTAGCGATCGTGTTCGAGGACGGTGACCTGGGAATCTCCGAGCGCGTCGACGATGCGGCGGACGACAGTGGTTTTCCCCGACCCCGAGCCTCCGGCGACCCCGATGACGACTGGCGGCATCAGGCGATCATACGGCCCCCCGCGTCAGGCCCGGCACGCATGGCCGCGAACCGCGCCGCCGGGGCCAGGCCTGGACGGCGCTCAACGCAGCCGCCTGGCGACGGCCTGCACCTCGTCGAGCACGCGCAGGAGATTGCCGCCCCACAATTTCGCGATCTGCGACTCGGTATAGCCGCGGCGCACGAGTTCGAGCGTGACGTTGAAGGTCTCGTCGGCGCCGCGCCAGCCCTCGACGCCGCCGCCGCCGTCGAAGTCCGACGAGATCCCGACGTGATCGATGCCGATCAGCGTGACGGCGTAGTCGAGGTGATCGACGAAGTCCTTCACCGTGGCGCGAGGCGGCGGCGGGAATTTCACGTCGACGTCGGCGAGCGTCTGCTGCAGCGCGGCCCGCTGCTCGTCGCTGAGTGCAGCGGCGGCGCCGCTGCGGCCGCCGGATCCG
>JABFWM010000306.1 GCA_013362195.1 Acidobacteriota bacterium | reverse complement strand
GGTGGGCGGCGCAGCGGTCGTGGCCGGCGGATCGGCGCTGGCGCAGCAGCGCCAGGCACCGCAGTCGGCCCCGACCGTCATCTCCAACCCACCGCGCGATTTCGGACCGGACGCGCCGCCGACTACCTACTTCAACGATCCCGACGTGATCACCGTCGACGCCGCGTTCAACGCCCTCGTGCAGCCGAACACGTCCATCAAGCGCCTGTGGACGGGCGCGCTGTGGACGGAGGGTCCGGCCTGGAGCAGCCAGGGCCGCTACCTCCTCTGGAGCGACATCCCGAACGATCGTCAGTATCGCTGGCTCGACGACGACGGGCACGTTGCGGTGTTCAGGAGTCCGGCGAACAACAGCAATGGCAACACGTTCGACCTGCAGGGGCGTCAGCTGTCGTGCGAGCACCTGACGCGCCGGGTGGTCCGCTACGAGCACGACGGGTCGATCACGATCGTCGCCGACTCGTTCGAGGGCAAGCGGCTGAATTCGCCGAACGATGTGGTGGTGCATCGCGACGGCAGCATCTGGTTCACCGATCCGCCGTACGGCGGCCAGTTGTATGAAGGCGCGCCCGACGCGGCCGGGGGACCGACGAACCCCGCGGGACGGCTGAGTGCGCGCGCCGGGCAGCGCGCGGAGGCGGGGACCTTCAAGCGCGAGCTGCCGACCAACGTGTACCGGGTCGATCCCGGCGGCCGGATTCAGATGGTGGTCAGCGAAGATCAGGTGCCGGATCCGAACGGCCTGGCGTTCTCGCCAGACTTCACGCGGCTGTACGTGGCGAGCACCGGCAAGGGCCCGGGCGATACCGGCAAGGGCGGCAACGGGGAAATCTTCGTCTTCGACCTGGGCGCCGACAACAAGGCGACGAATCGCCGTCTGTTCTCGAACTGCGTGATCGACGACGTGAAGTGCGCGCCCGACGGGCTGCGGTGCGATGTCGACGGCAACGTGTGGGCGTCGAGCAACGCCGGCCGCGCGCTCGGCTACAGCGGCGTGACCGTCTGGAAGCCCGAAGGAACGCTGCTCGGCCGCATCCGCCTCCCCGAGGTGTGCGGCAACCTCACCTTCGGCGGTCCGAAGCGGAATCGCGTGTTCATGGCCGCGAGCCAGTCGATCTACGCGCTCTATGTCGCGACGCAGGGCGCCGGACCGGCGTGATCGAGGCCCGGCATCACGTCCACCATCACGCCGTCACTTCGGGAAACAGCCGGTCGAAGTTGCCGGCGAAGATCCTGTCCTGGTCGGCCGCGCTCACACCAAGCGTCTCGAGCACCCGCTGTTGCGACTCGAACACATCGCGCTGCCAGCCGCGCGGGAAGAAGGAGGAGTCGGTCCCGAACAGAACCCGGTCGATGCCGGCCACCGTCAGCGCCTGCCGCATCACGGCGTCGAGCGTCAGGCCGGGATGAAACTTCATCCAGCTGTTCGAGCTCGAGGTGTCGAGGTGAATCGTCGGGCACTGATCGGCCGCCATCAACGCTTCGCGCAGGAAGCCGGCGCCGAAGTGGGGAATGATGACCGGCACCTCCGGAAAGCCGAGGGCGACTCGCGCGAGCGCAAGGGGATCGCCCAGGCGGAAGTCGAAGCGGCTCGGCAGGCCGAGTTTCTTGCGCACGCCCACGGTCAGCACGCCGCAATGCGCAAACACCCCGCCCGCGTGCTCTCTCGCTGACGCGAACACGCGCTCGACCCGCTCGTCGTCCAGCCGGTAGCCGTGCATGGCCGGAAACAGACACGCCATCCGCAGCCGCTGCTCGGAGAACGCCCGCGCGAGTGCGGCGTCGGCACCCGGCGCGAGCGGATTGACCATGAAGAAGCCGACGAACCGCGCCGGATGGCGCGCCACTGCCTCGGCGACGGCCGCCTCGTCGCCCGGGATGCTGGCCATCAGCGCCGCGCGCGCGACGCGATGCCGGTCGAGTTCGGCGACCCATCGATCCGCGAGCTGCGCGGCGGAGCCGGGCGCATCCCACCCGAGGCGCCCCGCGAGCGCCGCCGCGCCGCCGCCGTTCGGCGCGAGCTTCTCGAGAAACGTCGACGAAAAGAAATGACAATGGCTATCGTTGATCATGGTCATCGGGCTGATTTCGGACACGCACAGCTTAGTCCGCCCGGAAGTGTTCGACGCGTTGAAGGAGGTCGCGCTGATCCTGCACGCGGGCGACGTCGGCGGCCGCAGCGTGCTCGACGAGCTGAACGCGATCGCGCCGGTCCGTGCCGTCTTCGGCAACACCGACGTGCCCGGCGATCCGCATCTCGAGTCGTCCATCGACGTCGACGTCGACGGCGTCTCGATTCACGTCAGCCATGGGCACGAGCTCGGCAGCCCCACGCCCGACCGGCTGCTCGAACGCTACCGCGCCGACGTCATCGTCTACGGTCACACGCACAAGGCGCTGGTCGAGCGCCGTGGCGGACGCCTCGTCGTCAATCCCGGCGCCGCGGGGCCCCGCCGCTTCAACCTGAGGCCCAGCGTCGCGCGCTTAATCGTCGCCGCCGGACGCGCGGACGTGGCCATCGTCGCGCTCTAACAATCGCTCGACGCGCGCGCGCGAATATCCCGTCCTCCCTCCCTGATCCGGGATTCGTGTGAACATCCGATCGGCGAAGAGAAAGTAGGGCAACGCGAGCGCCGACAGCGCCGCCGCCGTGCCGAAGGCGCTCGCGAACCCATACTTCCCGATGATCCATCCCATCGTCGTCGAACCGGTGCCGATGCCGGTGTCGAACGCCGCGAGGATCGCACCGAACGCCGCACCGCGGCGGTCGACGCCAACATGCCGCATCACGTAGCCGACGTACGAAGGATACGCGGTGCCGAAGCCGATCCCGAAGAGCACCGCGGAGGTGACGAGCCACTGCCGCGTGCCGCCGATCGTCAGACAGGCGAGCCCGGCGGAGATGAGGATCAGGCAGGGCAGGAACACGCGGCGGTAGCCGAATCGATCGCCAAGCCGCCCGGAGAACGGCCGGGTGACGAGCATCACCACGGCGAGCGACGTGAGATAGATGCCCTTCGGCGCGACGCGATTGGCATCCGCATAGAGCGCCGCAAAGCTCGTGATCCCGCCGTAGCCGAACGAGTACATGAACAGCGTGAGCGAGATCAGCAGCACGCGCCACTCCACGCCGAAGCGGCGCGGCGCGGCCGAGGGTGCGTGCGGCGCCTGCGGCGGCAGGCGCCAGGCGATCGCCGCCATCACCAGGTTCAACGCGGCTGACTCGAGACACAGCGCCGCCCAGCCACGCCGGAACACCCAGAACCCGATCGGCGGCGCGACCGCGATCGCGGCGATGGACGAGAGCCCCCAGTACGCAATCCCTTCCGCCCGCCGCTTCTCGGGCAGCATGTTCGTGAGGTAGGCCGCCGACGCCGAGAGCAGGCCCGACCAGAAGACGCCGTGGATCAACACCAGCGCCAGCGCCACGCGATAGCTCGGGATGACCGCGTAGGCGATCGAGAACACGACCAGCGCGAGGCTCGATGTCAGCAGGATGCGCCGCGCGCCGATGCGATCGGCAAGCGCGCCGGTCGCGGGCGCCGACAACGCCGACGAGTAGGTGAGGAAGCCGAGAAACAGTCCCGACGCGAACGTGCTGCCGCCCAGCGCCAGGATGTGGAACGGCGCGGTCGGCAGCAGTTGAAACGCGGAAAGGAAAACCGTGAACGTGAAGCCGCACATCACGAAGAAGCGCGGCGTGAAGAGTCGTTCCGTCAACTGCTCCGATTTTAACGCGATCACCGGATCCACCCGCGTCGCACGCCACGCCGGGACGACACTCGCCGCACGCGCGACAGCCGTGAGCGCACCAGCGACGGCGGCGTCGGCCTTCATGCGGAAGAACGTCCCTTGTTAAGATGGGGTCATGGATCAGGATTTGACGCCGTTCCGGCCGTCGAAGCTGTGGCGGCGGATGCCGCTCGAACAGCGGATCGATGCAGCCGGACTGTTCTGGGCCGACGAGCAGTCGGCCGACCAGCAGCTCGAGGCCGTGGGATCGATCGCGACCCACATGAAGTTCCGGCCGCGCAGCGTGCTGTCGCTCGCGGAAGACCGCAAGGCCCGCTACCTTGCCGGGCTCCCGACCTTGTCCGATTCCGTGGCCGCACGTGCGCTCGTCAATTACCACCTCGCGCGACAGCGGCCGATGATGGCAGCCTTCCTGGATCTGCTCGGCATCCCGCACGAGGACGGCTTGATCGCGGAAGAAACGGTCGCGAAGCCCGACACGGAGAAGCTGAGGACGGCGGCCGCGCAGCTCGCCGAGCAGTACCCGGCGGCGGATGTGTCGTTGTACCTGTCGACGCTCGTGTCGCAGGACCCCGACACCTGGGGCGAGCTCATTGAGCTTCCGCAGACGCAGCCGGTGCCGTCCTCCGCGTAGCGGTGCGTCCGCGTAGCGTGGCTTCCAGCAAATTACGGGGACGTGTAGCTTCAGGCTTTAGCCAGAAGGTGCCGGCTTTAGCCGGAAGGCGCCGGCTTCAGCCGGAAGATCGCCGTCCGCCTGAAAGCGGAAGCTACGACGCGTCGCTTCCAGCAAGTTACGGGACGCGTAGCTTCCGGCTTTAGCCGGAAGGTGGAAGTTAGGGAAGGCGTACCTTCCCGCCTCACCCGGCAGATCCCGCGAGCGCGGCGACTTCCGCCGCGGCGCGCAACCCGCTCTCGACGGCGCCGTTCATGTAGCCCTGCCACCTGACGCTCGTGTGTTCTCCCGCGAAGACGATGCGTCCGGCCGGACGCGCGAGCCACGCGCGCCCGAGCGGATCGAACGCCGGGCCGAAATACGCGTAGCCGCCGCGCACCCAGGGATCGTCGTCCCACACGATGACGCGCGAGGTCAGGACGCGTGGGGGCGTCCCGAGCCACGCCAGCTGACGCGCGACGGCGTCGCTGCCGCCGCCTCGCATCAGCGCCTGCAGACCCGCCGATGCGCGCCCACCCGCAAGGAAGCTGAGAATGCCGGCGCGTCCGCGCTGCTGTTCGTTGCCGTCCCAGATGGCGCCGATGTCGAGATCCGTGGCGTACGCGATCGGCCGCGCCCGGCCTCGCCAGAATCGTCGATCGAACTGCACCAGCAGCCTCGTCGCGCGTCCGTACGGCAGCGTGGCGATCGCGTCATGCTGCGCGTCGGGAAGCGGCGGATCGAAGATCACGTCACGAGCCGTCGATGCCGGCAGCGCACTGACGGCAAAGGACGCGCGGATCTCGGCGGTACGGCCGTCCGACTCGACGATCGCCCTGACACCCGACGCGTCCTGTGTGAGGCGGCGCACGATCGTCATCAGCCGCACGGGCGCGTGCAGACGCGCGGCCGCGAGTGTCGCGAGCCGATCGTTGCCGCCCGGAATCCGCAGCATCGCGGATCGGCCCGGCATGCCGCCGCATGCGAACTGTTCGACGACCGGCAGGATCGAGAGGTCCTCGGGATCCGCGAGAAAGAAGCCGCGGAACGCGCGCACGGCGGCGCGCAGCGCCGTTGGCGCGTCGACCTCGTCCAGCCATTCGCCGACGCTGCGTCGCGCAAGCCGCGCGGCGACGGCGCCGTCCCACCGTTCCTCTGCGAGCGTGAACTCTTCGATCTCCCGGTGCAGTCTGGCCGCGAGCGACGCGAACGCGGCCGGGCGCCCATGAACCCGGCGCCGGCCGCGCGCGTCCGGGCCGTAGTAGCCGAACCCGCGACGCAGGATCCGCACCGGCCGCAGCCCGAGGTCCCGGGCGAGCGTCCGGACGTGGTCCTGATCCTCTTCGATGAGATCCGCGCCCGCTTCCGCGTGCTGCCGGGCCGCGAAGCCGTCGCGCACCGTCCACACCCGGCCGCCGACGCGATCGCGTGCGTCCACGATCGTGACGGCCGCGCCGCGAGCCTCGAGTGATCGCGCGGCCGCGAGGCCGGCCAGGCCGGCGCCGGCCACGAGCACCGGCGTGCCGTTCAATCCGTGCGTTCGCGCCACCGAATTGAAGGATATCCGGTCGCGCCGTAAGATTGCTGGCGCGATGGCCTTTCCTGCGTTCCTCTGCCTGCTGCTCTCGGCGGTGGCCGGACAGGCGGCGGCGCCGCCCGGGCTCCGAGACCGCGTGCAGAAGCTGATAACGGACAGTGGCGCCGAGGTGGCGGTCGCGTTCCGCACGCTCGACGGCCGTTACGAACTGCTGATCGATCCCGACAGGAGCATTCACGCGGCGAGCACCATGAAGGTGCCGGTGATGATCGAGTTGTTCCGGCAGGCCGACGCCGGGCTCCTCTCGCTCGACGAGGCGCTTCGGGTACGAAACGAGTTCCACAGCATCGTGGACGGCAGCCCGTATCGGCTCGACGCCGGCGACGACTCTGACGCCGAGGTCTACAAGGCGATTGGCGGCACGATGACGTTGCGTCAGCTCTGTGACGCGATGATCACCACGAGCAGCAACCTGGCTGCGAACCTGCTGATCGAGCGGCTCGGCGTCGACCGGATCCGCGGCACCGTCCACGCGCTGGGCGCCGACGGCATGCAGGTGCTGCGCGGCGTGGAAGACGGCAAGGCGTTCGACCAGGGACTGAACAACACGACCACCGTACGCGGCCTGCTCGTGCTGTTCGAAAAGCTCGCGCATGGACCGGTCGTGAGCGCGAAGGCCGATGCGGACATGCTCGCGATGCTGGCCCGCCAGACATTCAACGACGCCATCCCGGCCGGCGTACCGCCGGGTACGCGCGTCGCCCACAAAACCGGCACCATCACCAGGATCCATCACGACGCGGGCATCGTGTACGGCGATCGTCCCTACGTGCTCGTCGTCCTGGTCCGCGGCGTCGACGAGCAGAAGCAGAGCGCCGCACTCATCGCCGGTATTTCACGCGAGGTGTGGAGCGCTGCGCGGTAGTGTCCCGTCGCGTACGCGCATGACCGCCGCAGCGAACCGCGTCACCCGCTCCTGTCGCGCAGCATCTTCAACACATCGGCGAAACCAGCGTAGCCGCGCAGGGGATCGAGGAGCGGCTCGATCGGCGCGGTCCAGCCGGTGAACGGCAGGTCCGCCTCGTCGAGGAGCCGGTGCAGCGCCGCGATCGCGGCGTCGGGACGGCCGCCGACGGCGTGCGCGAATGCTTCGGCGAGCGTCGCCTCGCTGCGGCGGCCGCCCCGGCGCAGGGCATCGGTCGCGGCGGCCGCGCGCGCGATCGCGGTACGTGCTTCGGTACGCTCGCCGCCCCGGTCGAGCGATGCGGCAAGCCCAAGGAGCGAAC
>JABFWM010000515.1 GCA_013362195.1 Acidobacteriota bacterium | reverse complement strand
ACACCGGATTCGGATCGCTCGCCGAAGTCAAGATCCCGCACGACGCGCTCGGCGAACTGCAGCGGAACCTGCTGCGCAGCCATGCCGCCGGCGTCGACGCGCCGCTGCCGGTCCGCTCGGTGCGCGCGATGATGGCGCTGCGCGCCAACGTGCTCGCCAAGGGCTACTCGGGCATCCGCCGCGCCACGCTCGAGCGCCTGATCGATCTGCTCAACGCGCGCGTGCATCCCGTGGTGCCGGCGCGCGGGTCGGTCGGCGCGAGCGGCGACCTCGCCCCGCTGGCCCATCTCGCCCTCGTGCTGATCGGCGAAGGCCACGCGACGATCGGCACCGATCCCGCCGTCCTCGAGGCGCGCGCCGCGCTCGCGCGCGTCGGGCTCGACGCCGTCGCGCTCGGCGCGAAGGAAGGGCTCGCGCTCATCAACGGCACGCAGGCGTCCGCCGCGATCGCGGGGCTCGCGCTCATCGGCGCGGAGCGCGTGGCCAGGGCCGCGGACATCGCCGCCGCCCTGTCCATTGACGGGCTGCGCGGCTCCTATCATCCTTTTGAAGCGCGGCTGCACGAGCCGCGTCCGTACGCCGGCCAGCTCGCCTCGGCGGCGAACCTGTTCCGCCTGCTCCAGGACAGCCCGATCAATCGCTCGCACGAGAACTGCGGGCGGGTGCAGGACGCGTATTCGATGCGGTGCGCCCCGCAGGTCCACGGCGCCGGCCGCGATGCGATCGCCTACGCGCGCAAGACGCTCGACATCGAGCTGAACGCCGCGACCGACAACCCGATGGTCTTTGCCGATGACGGCGCGATCGTGTCGGGAGGGAATTTCCACGGCGCGCCGATCGCGATGGCCGCCGACGTTCTCGTGCTGGCGCTGGCCCAGTTCGCGACCATCTCGGAGCGGCGCTCGGATCGGCTGGTGAATCCGGCGTTGAGCGGCCTGGAGCCGTTCCTGGTCTGCGACAGCGGCCTGCACTCCGGCTACATGATCGCGCAGGTCACCGCCGCGGCGCTCGCCTCCGAGCTCAAGACGCTCGCGCATCCCGCGAGCGTCGATACGATCCCGACCTCCGCGAACCGCGAGGATCACGTCAGCATGAGCATGGCGGCGGCGCTGAAGGCGGAACGGGCGCTCGAGCTGGCCTCCCGCGTCGTCGCGATCGAAGTGCTGCTCGCGTGCCAGGCGATCGACCTGCTCGCGCCCTTGACGACGTCGCCGGCGCTCGCGGCGGTGCACGCGCACGTGCGATCGCGCGTCGCGCCGCTGGTGACCGACCGTCCGCCGTCGCCCGACGTCGAATGGATCGCGTCGACGATCCGCGACGGATCGCTGGAACGCGCGTGCGCCGCGGAAGTCAAGTAAGAAATTTTCGCTGGCGATTTGACAACGCCCGCGTACGTTTCTAGATTGCTAACCTTGCGCCGCGGCAGAACTGCGACTGTCGCGCGGTGAGGAGCGCGCCGCGTCCCTCGTCATGGGCACCCTCAGCCGTCACGTCAGTGCGCCGCGCGGCACCGCGATCAGTTGCAAAGGCTGGCCGCAGGAAGCCGCCCTGCGGATGCTGTCGAACAATCTCGATCCCGCGGTGGCGGAGCGGCCCGACGATCTGGTGGTCTACGGCGGGTCGGGACGCGCGGCGCGATCGTGGCCGGCCTTCGACGCCATCGTCGCGACGCTGCGCCGCCTCGGCCACGACGAGACGCTCGTCGTCCAGTCGGGCAAGCCGGCCGCTGTCTTCCCCACCCATCCCTGGGCGCCCCGCGTTCTCATTGTCAATGCCATGCTCGTGCCGGCGTGGGCGACGTGGGACGTGTTTCGCGATCTCGAGGATCGCGGCCTCACGATGTACGGCCAGATGACCGCGGGGAGCTGGATCTACATCGGCACGCAGGGGATCCTGCAAGGCACCTACGAAACGCTGGCGGAGCTGGGCCGCCGCCATTTCGGCGGCTCCCTCGCCGGCCGGCTGGTCGTCACCGCGGGGCTCGGCGGGATGGGCGGCGCGCAGCCGCTCGCGATCACGATGAACGAGGGCATCGCGCTCGTCGTCGAGGTCGATCCCGATCGAATCGCGCGCCGGCTCGCGACGCGCTACGTCGACGAGCGGACGGCGTCGCTGGACGAGGCGCTGGCGCGGGTCGAGCTGTGCAGGCGCCGGCGGGAACCGCGATCGATCGCGCTCCAGGGGAACGCCGCCGAGGTGCTGCCCGAACTCGTGCGCCGCGGCATCGTGCCCGATGTGGTGACGGATCAGACGTCGGCGCACGATGCGCTGAACGGGTACGTGCCGCGCGGCCTGTCG
Organism: Acidobacteriota bacterium; assembly: GCA_013362195.1. GTDB lineage: Bacteria > Acidobacteriota > Vicinamibacteria > Vicinamibacterales > 2-12-FULL-66-21 > QHWT01. The sequence continues at coordinate 4,946 of JABFWM010000515.1, read as the reverse complement.
ATCGCCGACGCGGACCGGCTGCGGCAGCACGACCCGGCCGAGTACGTGGCGCGGGCGATGGCGGCGATGGCCGCGCACGTCACCGCGATGCTCGACCTGAAGGCGCGCGGCGCGATAGCATTCGACTACGGCAACAACATCCGCGCGCAGGCGGAAAAAGCCGGCGTCGCACATGCGTTCGACATGCCGGGGTTCGTCCCCGAATATATCCGGCCGCTGTTCTGCCGCGGACAGGGGCCGTTTCGATGGGCGGCGCTCTCCGGCGATCCCGCCGACATTCACGCGATTGATGCACTCGCGCTCGACATGTTTGCCGCAAATGCGGCACTCTGTCGGTGGATTCGGCTGGCGGCCGAGCGCGTCGCGTTTCAAGGGCTGCCGGCGCGCATCTGCTGGCTCGGCTACGGCGAGCGCGCGCGATTTGGACTGGCGATCAACGACCTCGTGCGCCGCGGCGTCGTCCGCGCGCCGATCGTCATCGGCCGCGATCATCTCGATGCGGGATCGGTGGCGTCACCGAACCGCGAAACGGAAGGCATGAAGGACGGAAGCGACGCGATTGCAGACTGGCCGATCTTGAACGCGCTCCTGAACACATCGGCCGGAGCCACGTGGGTGTCGGTGCATCACGGCGGCGGCGTGGGGATCGGATACTCGCTGCATGCCGGCATGGTAGCCGTCGCCGACGGGACGCGCGAAGCGGACGAGAAGCTGCACCGGGTGCTGACGTGCGATCCGGGCCTCGGTGTGGTGCGCCATGCCGACGCCGGTTACGCCGACGCGATCGCCGTGGCACGCGACGCGGAAATCGACATGCCCATGCTCGGAGGAACCGGTCGATGATGATCCCGGAACGCCCGTCGCTCGAACGCCGCGTGCTCGCCGCGATCGACGGATCTGCCCCCGGCGGTCTGCGCATTCCTGTCGTCATCGGCGGCTGCGGCAGCGGCCGCACCTCCCTGCTGCTGCGCCTGCGCGATCTGCTCGGCACGGAGCGGGCGCAGTACGTCGACATCGAACGCGTGGCGACCACGCCGGAACGGTTCCTGACGGCGCTCCGCGAATCGTCGCCCTTCCCCGCCCTGCTGGCGCCGGCGGCCGGCAACGCCGAAACGGGCGCGCGCGAGTCCTTCGATGCCGCGCTGGCGTTTCTCGACGCGGTGCGCGCGCCGGGCGCGGCGCCCGCGACCTTCCTGCTCGACGAGTTTCTCGAGCTGCGCACCTTCGAGAGCTTCCCCGGCCTGCGCAGCGTGCTGCGCGATCTGGTCGGCGTGCTCGGCGCGAGCGGCAACCGCTTCGTGCTGACGACCCGGTATGCGGCGCGCGCCCACCGTCTGCTGCGCGACGCGCCGGCGGCGTTCGAGATCGTGCACGTCGCGCCGCTGACCGCCGCGGAAATCCGCGCCACGCTGCCGGTCGCGCACGCCGAGGAACACGCCCTCCGCGACAACGAGGACGAGCACGACCGCGAGCGCGACGAGTTCGCGCGGATCGTGCAGGCGCTCGCCGACGGCCGTCCGCTGTACGCGCGCGCGATTGCCGAAACGGCCGTCTCGATGGCGTCGCGCGGCGGGCCCGATCCGATCAGCGCGCTCGCGGCGCTGCTCGCACCGGGCGGCCAGCTCGCGAACGCCTGCCGGTACTGTTACGAGCTGCGGCTGCACCGCGCGCGCGGATACGGCGCGCTCAAGGCGATCCTCGAAGTCCTCGCCGATCAGGAGCCGCTGACCCTCACGGAAATCGCGCAGCGCCTGCGCCGCACGCCGGGATCGACCAAGGATTACCTCTCGTGGCTGGAGGACGTGGATCTCATCGTGTCGCGGATGAAGCGCTACAGCTTCGCCGATCCGATGATGCGCCTCTGGGTGAAGCTCCATTGCCGTCCGGTGCCGCCGACCGAAGACGTGATCGCGCACGAGCTCCACAAGTACATGCAGGCGCGCCTGCCGCACGCCGAACCCGCGCTCGCCCTCGCCGGACAGCCGGTGGAACGCGAGAAGAGCTGGGGAATCATCGAGATCGATTGATCCGGCTCACGACTCGAGGCTTTGAACCGAACACCCTGAGCCGTGAGTCTTGAGTCTTGAGTCTTGAGTCTTGAGCCCTGAGCCCTGAGCCCTGAGCCCTGAGCCCTGAGCCCTGAGCCCTGAGCCCTGAGAGCCCTACGCGGTCAGCCGTTCCAGTGCGGCGCGCGCCGCGGCCTGGGCCGCTTCCTTCTTGCTCCGCCCTTCCGCGCGCGCGACCGACTCGCCGCCTACCATCACTTCGACGACGAGCTGCTTCCGATGATCGGGGCCGATCTCGCCGGCCAGGCGATACGCCGGCAGGCCGTGGCCGTGCGACTGCAGCCATTCCTGCAGCGCGGATTTCCAGTCGTCCGTGAACGCCGCCGCCGCACCGGTGCGCTTCGCTTCGTCAATCAGCTCCGCGAACTGCCGTTCGATGAACGCGCGCGCCGGCTCGATGCCGCCATCGAGGTAGATGGCCGCGATCAGCGCTTCGTAGCAGTCCGAAATGATCGCGGCCTTGCGCCGCCCTCCGGTCTTCTCTTCGCCCCGGCCGAGAATCAGGAAGCTGCCGAGATCCAGCGCCTCGCCCAGCCGCGCCAGCGAGGCGGCGGACACCAGCGAGGCTTTCAGCTTCGATTTCTGTCCCTCGTTGTGTTGCGGGAACTCGCGAAACAGCATGTCGGCGATCACGAACCCCAGGACCGAGTCGCCGAGGAACTCCATCGATTCGTTGTCGAAGACGCCGCCGCTGGCGTCCTCGTGGACGCGCGATCGGTGGGTCAAGGCGTGCTCGAGCAGGCCGCGGTCGCGAAAGCGGTAGGCGATGCGCTGCTCGAGCGGCTCCAGCTCGGATCCGAACGGCACGACGCGGCCGCCCGGCACGTCGTCGCGATGGCTGTCGATGATGCGCTGCGCCGCGGCCGCGTGCTCCGCGGCAACGGCGACGCGCCGCTCCCACGACCGGTCGTTCAGGGCGAGCGGAAAGGCCGTGCGCGAATTGTTGCTGAGCAGCGCCGACGGGATGCCATGGGTCTCGAGCAGGCCGCGGACGACGTTCGCCTCGATTTCCGAGGGCGTCCGGAAGATGATGACCAGCTCAGGACCCATGAACGATGCGTCCTCCACCGAAGGCGAGCACGCGCCAGGACTCGAGGATTCGGCGCGGCGGACGATCCGGAATTGTATGCAATGCGGCGGCGCGCGCGGCGATTCCGCCGCTGGGCCCGGCGCACGGCATCGATCCCGCGGCTGGGCTGTCTCGAAGCGATGCCGCCACGGTCATACGGCGACCGGTTCCTCCGCGACCACCATGTGTTCGACCTTGATGAGGATCATCGTCATGTCGTCGTGCTGATCGGCGGCGCCGACGAAGGCTTCGACCTCGCGCAGGATGCGCTCGCGGAGATCGTTGGTGTCCAGGTGCCCGTGCTCGGCGACGATCCGGCTGAGGCGCGCTTCACCGAAGAGATCACTGTCGCCGTTCATCGCTTCGGTGATGCCGTCGGTGTAGAGGACGAGGACGTCGCCTCGCTGCAGCGGAATGCTGTCCTCCTCGAGCAGCGACGCGAACTTCTCCGTCGCGCCCGGGATGCGCAGGCCCACGACGATGCCGCTCGGGGCGAGCACTTGCGCCGTGCGCCCTTCCGGGCCGTCCGCGCGGAAGTAGATCATCGGCGTGTGCCCGGCACGCGCGTAGGTCATCACGCGGGCGTCGAGATCGAGCACCGCGTAGGTCATCGTGATGAAGCTTCTGGTGTCGAGGTTTTCCGAGATGATGCGGTTCACTTCCATCAGCAGCTGCCGCGGTGACTGGTAGATCTGGCTGAGCGACAGCACGAGCCCTTTCAATTCCGCCATGTAGAGGGCCGCCGACGTTCCCTTGCCCGACACGTCCGCGATCAGCACGCCGAGGCGGTTGTCGCCGAGCGGAAAGAAATCGTAGTAGTCGCCGCCCACCTCGCGCGCCGGGACGCAGAGCGCGGTGATGCCGATCCCCGGGACATCGAGCGGCCCGCGCGGCAGGAGCGACATCTGGATCTGCCGTGCGATGCGCAGCTCTTCTTCGAGGCGCTTCTTCTCCGCCGCGGTCTGCAGCAGGTTCTCGATGCTGCCGGTCATCTGATTGAACGACCCGGCCAGCTCACCGAGCTGGTCCTTCGATCGGATGTCGATGCGATGCGTGAAATCTCCCTGCCGCACGCGCTCGGTGCCCATGAACAGCTCGTGCACGGAGCTCGTAATCGAGCGGGCGAGCGCCAGTCCCATCAGCAGCGCCACCGCTTCGATGATGAGGAAGAGGAACGCGACGAGGATGACGACGAAGAGGATCGCATCGCCGAGGCGCATCCCGCCGACGACGAGCGACTGCGCGCTCGCGAGCTGGTTGTAAAGCTCTCCGAGGCGGTAGCTGATCGACATCGTCGCCCGGCTGGTTCTGCCGGTCTGCCAATCCACGTAATCGAGCTGCGTGACGCTGCGCGTCCACACGAAGGAGACGCCGGTCGGATACGTGGTGCCGGCGGAGGCGGCGCCGCTCTGCGACGCACGCGCCGCCTGTTCGGCGGTGGTCACGCCGCCGGCGCGCACCGCCGTCGTGTCGTGCAACTGCTGGACGCGCTCGTCATCGATGGGAATGTCGGCGATGACGAGGCCGCCGCGCGCGCCGCCGCCGACGTTGACGGCGCTCCGCACCACCAGTTCCGACTGTTCCGGCGCGCCGGGCATCGGCAGCACGATCGTGCCGGCGAAATCGTCCGTCAACCAGGACGGACGCCGCGCCGGCGGACGCATGTGCTCCCATCGGCCGACCGGATACACCGTCCCGTCGGGCCCGATGTAGGCCACTGACAGCGCGCGGTATTGCGACGAGCGGATCCGGTGGACGCGCTCCAGCGTCTGCTGCGCGGTTGCGGGCGTGCGCGCGATCTCCTGCGCGGC
>JABFWM010000583.1 GCA_013362195.1 Acidobacteriota bacterium | reverse complement strand
TCGAGCGACCAGCCGGACACGATGACTCCTGACACGGCGCCGCTGATCGTCTGGACGACGCTGATTGTCGTGTACGTGATCTTCGTGCTGATCTCCCGCCGTCGGAGGCGTGGCGGGCGTCGACCGACCGCGAGCGTCGGGCCGGCAGCGGCCGGCGCCATCTACGATCTGCTCAACACCGACAAGCGGAACGCCATCGAATTGATCGTCGAGGAGAAGGCCGAAGCGCGCGACCCGGAGACCGCGGACGATGTCGTCGATCCCCAAGCACATCACTGAACTGCAGACCCCCGCCGTCCTGATTGAATCGTCGCGGCTCGAACGCAATCTGCGGCGCATGCAGGAAGCGATCAGCGCCCGCCGGCGGCGGCTGCGGCCCCATGCGAAGACGCACAAGTCGCCCGATGTCGCGAAGATGCAACTCGCGCGCGGCGCCGTCGGGATCTGCTGCGCGAAGCTGGGCGAGGCGGAGGTGTTCGCGGATGCCGGGGTCGCTGATATCCGGCTGCCCTATCCGCTCCATCCCGTCAACGCCGACCGCGTGCTCGCGCTCGCGGAGCGCGTCGCGCTCTCGTTCATCGTGGACGATGGGGCCATCGCGCAGGCGTGGTCGGACATCGCGTGCCGCGCCGGACGCCGGCTCGACGTGCTGATCAAGGTGGACGTCGGGTTCCATCGCTGCGGCATCGATCCGCAGGCGCCCGATGCGGCGGACGTGGTGCGTACGATCGCGGGTCTGGCCGGACTCCGGTTCAAGGGCCTCCTGAGTCATGCCGGACACGCCTACGGTGTGCACACCGACGCCGAGGCCGAAGCCATTGCCGCGGACGAGGCGCAGACGCTGGTCGACCTCGCGTCGCGTTCGGGCGTGGCGTGCGAAGAGATCAGCGTGGGGGCGACCCCGACGGCGCGGTTTTCAGTGCACCAGGAGGGGATTACCGAGCTCCGGCCCGGCAACTATGCCTACTACGATCGCACGCAGGTCGCACTCGGCGCCGCCGGATGGGAGGACTGCGCGCTGACGGTGCTGGCGCGCGTCGTGAGCCGCCCGGCGCGCGATCGTCTGATCTTCGACAGCGGCAGCAAGACGCTCACCAACGACGGCGCGCGCGGCCGCGGCAACACCGCCGGACACGGTGCGGTGCTCGAGCACATTCAGGGATCGCGTCCCGTCGATTCGCTGCTCGTCGAACGTCTGTCGGAGGAGCACGCCACCGTCCGCGACCTGACCGGCAGCTCGCCGCTCGCGATTGGCGATCTCGTCCGGCTCGTCCCGAACCACTCGTGCGTGGTCTCGAACATGGTGGACGCGGTGTGGCTCGTGGACGGCGAGCGGGTCCTCGAGCGTCTGCCGGTGGCGGCGCGCGGACGGATCACGTAAACTGCCACGACGGAGACACGCGGACACAATCTTCTGAAGCGAACGGACGCAGCGATGGCGAGAGACCTGCCCGGCGAAGCGCTCGGGCTCGTAGAGACACGCGGCCTCGTCGGCATGATCGAAGCCGCAGACGCGATGGTGAAAACCGCGAATGTCGTGTTCGTGGGGTGGCAGAAAGTCGACGCGGGCCTGGTGACTGCAATCGTCCGCGGCGACGTGGCGTCGGTGAAGGCGGCCACGGACGCGGGCGCGGCGGCGGCCCGGCGCGTCGGCGAGCTCGTGGGGGTCCACGTCATCGCGCGTCCGGCCGACGGCCTCGACAAGGTGTTTCCTATCGGCTGATCATGCCCGCCGCGAGCGCATCCGCCTTCCGCGCGCCCGCGAAATCCTTTTCGGTGATCCCTCCGTCGCTGTGCGTGCTGTAGCTGAGCGTCACGCGCTTATAGCTGATCTGGATGTCGGGATGGTGATCGGCCGCCTCGGCATCGAACGCCAGGCGCGCGACGAACGCGATCGCATCGGGAAACCCCGCAAACACGAACTGGCGGACGATCGCGTCGCCGCGCAATTCCCATCCTTTTAGATCCCCCAGCCGGCGGGTGACCTCGGCCGTCTCGAGCTTTGCCATCCGCCGAGCATACGCGAACGGGACCGCCGCGGTACCTCTGACCCGCCTTCAGAACTGTGACAGTCACACTTTCTCGAAACCTTGCGCTGGCGCTCGACGTCTAACAGTGTTAGTCTGGTAAACACCGTTCACCACGTCTGGCAGACAACCCGTAACTTACTGAGAACACAGCAATTGGGCGTCAAAGAACGACAGGAACGTGAACGCGAGGCGGTCGCCCGCGCCATTCTCGATGCGGCGCGCGACCTCTTCGTCACCCACGGCTACCACAACGTGTCCATTCGCAAGATCGCCGAGCGCATCGAATACAGCCCGGCCGCCATTTACAGCTACTTCCCGAGCAAGGACGACATCTTTTTCGCCCTCGCCGCCGAGGGCTTTCAGCTGCTCGTCTCGACGCCGATCGAGCCGCCCGCCAGCGACGACCCGATCGACGACGTCCGCGCGATGGTCTGGCACTACTACGTGTTCAGCAAGAGCCATCCCGAATACTTCGCGCTGATGTTCATCGACCGCACGGTGCCGCGGATTACGCGCGACTGGCAGGGGTTCGCGTTCGTCGCCGACATGAAGCGCCAGCTCCACGAGCGCATTCAGCGCGCCATCGACAAGGGCGCCTTTCCGGCCGGCACCTCGCCGCACGCCGTCTTTCGCATTCTCGTGACGGCGTTGCACGGCGCGGCGACGCTGCGGCTGTGCAGCCGCATGGAACACGGCGAGGACGGCGACGTGCTCGCCCGCGCCACCCTCCATGCCGCGCTCGAAGGCCTCCGCGCCGGCGCCGGCGTGAACTGTCATCTCGATACGTGCCACGGATCGACACCGATGAACATTGATCACTCGCGTGAATCCGCATCCAGCGGCGCCCATCCGTCTGTCATACCCGAAGTGAGGACCGATCGTCATGATTCGTAAGTCGTCCGTCTCCGTCCTGATCCTGGGGGCCGCCGCCGCGCTGGCGTCGGCCGGTTGCCGCACCGAACCAACCAGCGCCGCCGCGCCGGCCACGCCGATCGCGGTCGCCGTGAAAGCGGCGCCCGTGCAGTCGCAAGCGATCGATCGGTTCCTTCGCGTGACAGGATCCCTGGCCGCCGACGAGCAGGCGGAAGTCGCGGCAGAAACCGGCGGACGCGTCATCGCCACGCCGGTCGAACGCGGCACGCGCGTCGACGCCGGCGCCGTGCTCGTCCGGATCTCCGGCACGGAAGCGGACGCCGCGCTGCGCGAGGCCGAGGCGAACGCCGCACAGATCGAAGCGCGCCTCGGACTGGCGCCCGGCCAGGCGTTCGATCCCAGGCACGTTCCCGAAGTGCTGAACGCGAAGGCGTCGCTCGACTGGGCCGAGGCGGACTTCAACCGCATCAAGGCGCTGCTCGATCAGAAGGTCGTCTCGCAGAGCGAGTTCGATCAGAAGCGGACGCAGATGCAGGCGGCGCAGCAGCAGTATCAGACCGCGCAGAACGGCGCGCAGCAGTCGTACCGGTCGCTGCAGGCGGCGCGCGCGCGCATCGACCTCGCGCGCAAGGCGGCCGCCGACACCGCCGTCCGGGCGCCGTTTGCGGGCCTCGTCGCCGAACGCGTCGTCAGCACCGGTGATTACGTGACGCGCGGCACCAAGGTCGCGACCGTCGTCCGCATCGATCCGTTGCGCGTCGAACTGACGGTGCCGGAACAGTACCTGTCGCAGGTCAAGGAAGGACAGCCCGTGAAGCTCACCGTCGACGCCTATCCCGGTGAGAACTTCGCCGGCCGCGTGCGGTTCGTGTCGCCGGCGTTGAAGACCGACCAGCGGGCGTTGACCGTCGAGGCGATCGCGCCGAACCGCGACAGCCGGCTCAAGCCGGGACTCTTCGCGACGGCGTTTCTTCAGAAACCCGCGTCCGCGCCGGCACTGCTCGTGCCCGCGTCTTCCGTCGAGACGGTGGCGGGTACGAGCCGCGTCTACGTCGTCAATGGCGCCAGGGCCGAAGAGCGCATCGTCACGACCGGCGAACGGGTCGGCGATCGTGTTGAAGTCGTGACCGGACTCAAGGCCGGCGAGACCGTCGCCGTGAATCCGCGCGGCAAGCTCGCCGACGGCACGCCGCTGCAGATCGAGCGCTGACGTGGACCACGGATCCCGATGACGGATACACACGGATAAAACGGATTAATACGGACGGACTTTTACAATGCAGTGGCTCGCTTCTATTTCCGTCAAGCGCCCGGTCTTCGCGAGCGTCCTCATTCTGACGCTCACGGTCATTGGCGCATTTGCCTTCACGCGGCTGGGTCTCGACCGCTTCCCGAAGGTCGACTTTCCGACGATCGTCGTGACGACGCGGCTTCCTGGCGCCGCGCCCGAGGAAGTCGAGACCGAGATCTCCGACAAGATCGAAGAAGCCGTCAACACGATCAGCGGCATCGACGAGCTCCGCTCGACCTCGTCGGAGGGCGTGTCGACCGTCATCATCTCCTTCCTGCTCGAGAAGGATGCGGACATCGCCGCGCAGGAAGTGCGCGATCGCGTCAACCGCGTCATCCCCCTGCTGCCGAAGACGATCGACCAGCCCACCGTCGAAAAGTTCGATCCCGACGCGGCGCCGGTGTTGACCCTCGCGGTGTCGGCATCGAAGCCGATCCGCGACATCACCGAATACGCGGACAAGACGCTGCGCCGGCAGCTCGAGAGCGTCAACGGCGTCGGCCAGGTCGTGGTGGTGGGCGGGCGTCAGCGTCAGGTGAACATCTGGCTCGACGGGGCGCGGCTGCAGGCCTACAACCTGACGGTCACCGACGTCTCCCGCGCGCTGCAGGCGCAGAACGCCGAGATTCCCGGCGGACGCGTCGAGGCGGGCCCCGAATCGATGACCCTGCGGACGCGCGGCCGGGTGCAATCCGTCGAGCAGTTCGGCGACGTCGTCGTCAGGCAGGCCGACGGTCATCCGATTCTTCTCCGCGACGTCGCCAGGGTCGAAGACGGCATGGCCGAAGCGACGACGAAGGCCAACGTGAACGGCCAGGCGACGGTGCTGCTGACGATCCGGCGCCAGTCGGGCACGAATACCGTGCAGGTCGTCGAGGCGATCAAGGAGCGGCTCGCCGACCTGAAGGCGGTCACGCCCGCCGGCTATGGCATTCGCGTCGTCCGCGATCAGTCGGAGTTCATCAAGGCGTCGATCAACACCGTCGAGGAACATCTCGTCCTCGGGTCGATGCTCGCCGCGCTCGTCGTGCTCGTCTTCCTCTGGAACTGGCGGTCGACGATCATCGCGGCGATTGCCATCCCGACCTCGATCGTCGCGACCTTCGGGCTGATGTGGTACGAAGGCTTCACGCTCAACGCGATGACGCTGCTCGCCTTGACGCTCGCGGTGGGCATCGTCATCGACGACGCGATCGTCGTGCTCGAGAACATCTATCGCTTCGTCGAAGAGAAGAAGCGGCCGCCGTTCCAGGCGGCAATCGAGGCGACCCGCGAACTCGGCCTCGCCGTGCTCGCGACGACGCTCTCGCTCGTCGCGATCTTCGTCCCGGTCGGCTTCATGGGCGGCATCGTGGGCCGCTTCATGAAGAGCTTCGGATTGACGATGGCGTTCGCGATCATGGTGTCGCTGCTCGTGAGCTTCACGCTCACGCCCATGTTGTCGGCGCGCTGGATCAAGATGCGGCCGCGACGCGAGGGCGCCGACGGCCGCGAGCTGCACGACGCGGGTTCGAAGGACAGCCGGTTCTTCCGTCCCGTCGACCATGCGTATGCGCGCGTGCTGTCGTGGGCGCTCGCCCATCGCGCCATCGTGGCGGGCGTCGCCGTGCTGGTGCTGTTGAGCAGCGTGCCGCTGTTCATGGTTGCGGACAAGACGTTCATGCCGACCGACGACCAGTCGGAGTTCGAAGTCGGACTGCGCGCGCCCGAGGGCACCAGCCTGGACGCGACGGAACTCATCGCCAATCGCATCGCGGCGCGCGTGCGCGAGCTGTCCGAGGTCGACTACACCCTGGTCACGGCCGCGGACGACCCGGCGCAGACCCAGAACCAGGCGACCGTGTATGTGCGGTTGAGGCCCCTCGACGCGCGGCACCGCGATCAGTTCGCCGTCATGGACGACGTGCGGTCGGCGATCCTGCCGCGGTTCGCGGCGGCGAACCTGCGCACCGGCGTGCGTCCCGTCGCGAACATCGGCGGAGGCGGCAACCAGAACGCCGACATTCAGTTCACGCTGAACGGTCCCGATCTCGGCAACCTCGAACGCTACGCGAATGCGGTGGCCGACGCGGCGAAGAAGATCCCCGGCATCGTGGACGTCGACACGTCGTTGAATTCCGGAAAGCCGGAGCTGTCAGTCCATCTCGATCGATTGAAGGCGTCCGACCTCGGCGTCCAGGGCGCCGACGCGGCCGAGGCGCTGCGGCTGCTCGTCGGCGGCGACCAGGTGACGACGTACAACGAGGCCGGCGAGCAGTACGAAGTGCACGTGCGGGCGCTCCAGACGGAGCGCGACTCGGCACGCAGCATCGGACAACTGACGGTGCCGTCGAGCCGCATCGGCAGCGTGCCGCTCGAGAACATCGCGGGCCTGACGATGGGAACCGCGCCGAGCGCGATCGATCGGCTCAATCGGCAGCGGCAGGTCACGGTGTTCGCCGGCCTGCAGCCGGGCGTCTCGCAGACGCCGGCGATGGATGCGATGCAGAAGACCGCCGAATCCTTGAACATGGGGCCCGGCTACAGCTCGCGGTTCGCCGGCCGATCGCGCGAGCTGGGACGCGCGGCGCAGAATTTCGTGATCGCGTTCGTCCTCTCGCTCGTATTCATGTATCTGATCCTGGCGGCGCAGTTCGAGTCGTGGCTGCATCCGATCACGATCCTGCTGTCGCTGCCGCTGACGCTGCCCTTCGCCCTGATTTCGATCATCGTGTCAGGACAGTCCTTGAACATCTTCTCGGCGCTCGGCCTGCTCGTGCTGTTCGGCGTCGTCAAGAAGAACTCGATTCTTCAGATTGATCACGCGAATCAGCTCAGGGAGCGAGGAATGGAACGCGACACAGCCATTCTGCAGGCGAGCCGCGACCGACTGCGGCCCATTCTCATGACGACGTTCGCGTTCGTCGCCGGCATGATTCCGCTCGTGCTCTCGAGCGGCATCGGCGCCGGCACCAACCGCGCGCTCGGTTTCGTCATCATCGGCGGACAGTCACTCGTGCTGGTGTTGTCGCTCGTCGCGACGCCGGTGGCGTACTCCCTGTTCGACGATCTCGCCAGGGTGCGGCTGTTTTCCTGGGGA
>JABFWM010000404.1 GCA_013362195.1 Acidobacteriota bacterium | reverse complement strand
GTTCCTGGTCAGCGCGATCGTCGCTTCGACGGCTTCGAGCGCCCGCACCAGCGCGTCGCGGCCGTCCGCGGCGCGTTCGAGCAGCGACGGCGTCATCCGGACCCGATTCTCCGCGCCGGCGCCGCCATCGAACCGCAGCATCTGCAGGGCGCCGAAGAAGACCCGTGCGTGATCGCGGAGCCGGTCGATGTCGCTCCTCAGATCGTCGGCGCGTTCGCGGTCGGCGATCTGGTTCGCGGCCATCGCCCGCTCGGTGTCCTTCGCGAAGTCCTCGAGGCGGTAGTTGCTGACCGACAGGCCGAAGTACTGGGTCGCGACGTCCTCGATCTGGTGCGCCTCGTCGACGATCGCGTAGTCGCACGACGGGATGACCTCGCCGAACGTGCTCTGGCGCACCGCGGCGTCCGCGCACAGGAGGTGATGGTTGACGATGACGACGTCGGACTCCGCGGCGCGCTGTCGCATGCGCGTGACGAAGCAGTCGTTGAAGCGCGGGCAGTCCGCGCCGAGGCAGTTCTCCGCGGTCGCGGCGATGTCCGGCCAGAGCGGGAGGTCCTCGGGCAGGTCGTCCATCTCCGCGCGATCGCCCGTGCTCGTGTCCTGCAGCCACTCGGCGATCGTTTCGACGGCCATGGCGTCTTCACGCGATCGGAGCGCCGGGCTGTCGCGAAGGGCGTCGCATCGGTGCAGGCACAGATAATTGCCGCGGCCCTTCATGTAGGTGGCGGTGAAGGGCTGGCCCAGCGTCTTGCGCAGGACGGGCAGGTCCTTGAAGTAGATCTGCTCCTGCAGGTTCTTGGTGCCGGTGGACACGAGCACGCGATGGCCGCTGAGGATCGCGGGAATGAGATAGGCGAGCGTCTTGCCGGTGCCCGTGCCCGCTTCGGCGAGCAGGACGCCGCCCCGCGCGAAGACGTCGGCGACCGCCGCGGCCATCTGCCGCTGCGCGGGACGTGCTTCGAAGCCGTCGAGGGTCCGCGCGAGCGGCCCGGCCGGGGCGAACACCGCCTCGACCCTGGCGTGCAGGTCGGGTTCGTCCGGCGTCGTGCCTAGGCCTCGGGATACAGCGGGAACTTCCGGCACAGGGCCTCGACTTCCGCCTTCACCCGGCCGAGCGCCGCATCGTCGTCCGGCGACGCGAGCGCGCGCGCAATCAGTTCGGCGATGCGATCCATTTCGGGTTCGCGCATGCCGCGGCTCGTCACCGCGGGGGTTCCGACGCGGATGCCGCTCGCGACCATCGGCGGATTGCGGTCGAACGGAATGGCGTTCTTGTTCACGGTGATGCCGGCCTTGCCGAGTGCGGCTTCCGCCACCTTGCCGGTGATCCCGCGCGAGAACACGTCGACGAGCATCAAGTGGTTGTCGGTGCCGCCGCTGACGAGCCGGAATCCCGCACTGGACAGGCCGGCCGCCAGCCGCCGCGCGTTCGCGACGATCTGCTTCTGGTAGTCGACGAACGCGGGTTCCATGGCTTCCTTGAAGCAGACGGCCTTCGCCGCGATGACATGCATCAGCGGGCCGCCTTGAATGCCCGGGAAGACGGTGCGATCGAGATCCTTCGCGAATTCGCCGCGGCACAGCACCATGCCGCCGCGCGGGCCGCGCAGCGTCTTGTGCGTGGTCGTGGTGACGAACTGCGCGTGGGGGACCGGCGTGGGATGCAGCTTCGCGGCGACCAGGCCGGCGATGTGCGCCATGTCGACCACGACCGGCGCGCCGAGTGTTTCGGCGACGCGGGCGATCCGCGCGAAGTCGATGATGCGCGGATAGGCGCTCGCCCCAACCATGATCATCTTCGGCTTGTGTTCGCCGGCGAGCCGCTCGAGTTCGTCGTAGTCGATTCGTTCGTCGTCCTGCCGGACGCCATAGGGCACGATGGTGTAGAGCTTCCCGGAGAAGTTCAGCGGGTGGCCGTGCGTGAGGTGGCCGCCGTGCGCGAGATTCATCCCGAGGACGGTGTCGCCCGGCTTCAGCAGCGTCATGTAGACCGCCATGTTGGCCTGAGCGCCCGAGTGCGGCTGCACGTTCGCGTGGTCGGCTCCGAAGAGCTCCTTCGCCCGCGCGATCGCCAGCGATTCGGCGACGTCGACGAACTCGCATCCGCCGTAGTAGCGCCGGCCCGGATAGCCCTCGGCGTACTTGTTGGTCATCACCGAGCCGGCCGCCTGCAGCACCGCCTGGCTGACGAAGTTCTCCGACGCAATCAGTTCCAGCCCGCTGTTCTGCCGATGCTGTTCGTTGCGGATGGCGGCGTCGATATCGGGGTCGGTCGCGGCGAGCGATCGCCAGCGTGATGGAGTGTCGGTACTGAGAGCCATGGTGATCCTTCGTCGAACTGCTGACCGTCTGCTGCCTACGCCCTGCCGCCTACGACCCGCTGCTCACCGTGCTTCGTTCGATGTCGGCGATTTGCTCGATGCGGCGCTGATGGCGCCCGCCCGCGAACGCCGTGACGAGCCAGAGCTCGACGATCTCGTCGGCGAGCGCGGCGGCGACGACGCGGCCGCCGATCGCCAGGACGTTGGCGTCGTTGTGCTCGCGCGACATCCGCGCACTATACAGGTCGTTGCAGAGGGCGGCGCGAATCCCGTCGACCTTGTTGGCCGCGATCTGTTCCCCCTGGCCGCTCCCGCCGACGACGATGCCGCGATCCGCCTGGCCGTTCGCGACCAGCCGCGCGACCTCGGCGCAGATCGGCGGATAGTCGACCGGCGCTTCCGAATCCGTTCCGCGATCGTTCACGTCGTGGCCGAGGCGCGCGAGCGTGCCGAGGAGGTGCTGCTTCAGCGCGAACCCGGCGTGATCCGCTCCGATCGCGATGCGCATGATTATGGAATTATACGGTAGATGCCGACCGCGACCATTACGCGCAAAGGGGAAGATCGGCTGCGCGCGGGGCACCCGTGGATCTATCGCAGCGACGTGATGGACGCCAACGCGGCGCCGGGCGACATCGTGGCGGTGGTCGGGCCGCGCGGCCGGACGCTCGGATACGCACTGTTCAGCGATCGGTCCGAGATCGTACTGCGGATGGTCGCGCACGGCGACGACGCGCCCGGGGACGCGATGTGGAAGGATCGCCTGGCCGCGGCGATCGCCTATCGCGACTCGCTCGCGCTCGATGCGACCGCGTACCGGCTGGTGCACGGCGAAGCCGATCGGCTGCCGTCGCTGATCGTCGATCGCTACGGCGACTACCTGGTCGTGCAGGCGCTCTCGCAGGGCATCGATCGGCGGCTGCCCGACATCACCGCCGCGCTCGTCGAGCTGCTCCGGCCCGCCGGCATCCTCGCGCGCAACGATCCACGCGTCCGGCTGCTGGAAGGTCTCGATCAGCACGTCGAGGCGCTGCACGGCGAGGTGCCGCCGACGATCGACGTGCGCGAAGGCGAGGTCCGCTATCAGGTCGATCCGTGGCGCGGGCAGAAGACCGGGCTGTTCCTCGATCAGCGCGAGAACCGGGAAGCGGCCATGCGGTACGCGCACGGCCGCGTGCTCGACGCCTTCAGCTACAACGGCGGGTTCGCCCTCGCTCTCGCGCGGCGCGCCGAGACCGTGCTGGCCGTCGACATCTCGGAGGACGCGGTCGCCCGCATCAAGGGCAACGCCACGCGCAACCGGCTGACGAACATCGAGGCGCGCGCGATGAACGCGTTCGACGAGCTGCGAGAGCTCGAGCGCGTCGGCGCGGCGTTCGACACCATCGTCCTCGATCCGCCGGCGTTCGCGAAGAACAAGGCGGCGGTCCGCAAGGCGCTCTCCGGATACAAGGAGATCAATCTCCGCGCGCTGAAGCTCCTGAAGCCCGGCGGGTTCCTGGTGACCTGCAGCTGCTCGTACAACGTGAGCGAAGACGCCTTCGTCGCCATTGTCGCCGAGGCGGCCGCCGACGCCCGCGCCGAGGTCTCCGTCGTCGAAAAGCGCGCCCAGGGACGCGATCATCCCATCCTGCTGAATGTGCCCGAGACGTATTACCTGAAGTGCCTCATTCTGCGGAAGCTCGCCTGAGTGTCGAGCGGGACGTGCGCCTCGAGCACGGACGCGCCGGGTCATCGTAGGATGGAACCCGGCGGTCCGGGGAGCGGGTGATGATTCCAAAATCTGCGCTGGTGCTGATCACGAGCGTCCTGCTGGTCCAGGCGCCGGAGCGCCAGGCCCGCGCACCGGAACCGGTCGGGATCGAAATGCGGAACGTGCATCTGCACGTCTCCGACGAGGCGGCGCTCGACGTCGCGTGGTTGAAGGGCCGGCTGCGCAGCACCTCGCCGGACCGGCCGCCGGTCTTCGACGACCAGACGTCGTTCGTCATGGAGATCGACGACGCGGAGGTGGCGCTGGACGCCGCCAGCCTGACGTCGCTCGTGAATCGCGCCTTCGCGTTCAAGGGGTCCAATCTGCACGACCTGAGCGTCTCGTTCGCGGGCGCAAATATCGTGCAGCGCGGCAAATTGTCGAAGGGCCTCGACGTGCCGTTCACGGTCACCGCGTCGATCGGCGCGACTCCCGAGGGGCAGCTCAAGGTGCATCCCGAAAAAGTGAAGGCCGCGGGTGTGCCGGCGGCAAAGCTGATGGGCATGTTCGGGATCGAGCTGCAGGACCTGATCAAGGGAAGGCCGGAATCCGGCATCACCCTTCACGACAACGATCTGCTGCTGGATCCGTCGAAGATGCTGCCGCCGCCCGCGACGCGGGGGCATCTCACGAAGGCGTTCCTGCGCGGCGATCGCCTCGTCCAGGTCTTCGGCAAGGGCGCGGCGGGCCGTCCGACGAGCGGCGGCAATTACATCTGGTTTCGCGGCAACGCCATTCGCTTCGGCCGGCTGACGATGTCGAACACCGACCTCAAGCTCGTCGATGCCGAACCGAAGGATCCGTTCGACTTCTACTCGGCGAAGTACAACCGTCAGCTCGTCGCCGGGTATTCGAAGAATACGCCCGACGGCGCGCTGCGAACCTACATGCCCGACTTCAACGATCTGAAGCAGTAAGGCCGGGCGCATGCAGTACTATGAGCTTTTCAGCGGAAACGACCATGTCCACGCGCCAGACCTTTACGCCGCTTCCCGCCGCGGATTTCAGCCGCGCCTTCCCGAACTCGCGCAAGATTTACGTCGAGGGGCCGCAGGGCGTACGCGTGCCGATGCGCGAGATTGCGCTGTCGGCGGGTGAGCCGCCGCTGCGCGTCTACGACAGCAGCGGTCCGCAGGACGTGGACGTCCGCGCCGGGCTGCCGCAGCGTCGGCGCGACTGGATCGTCTCGCGCGGCGACGTCGTCGAAGAGCCGCGCGCCCTCGCCGATGTCGGCTCGGTCGAGCGTCCCATGCCGGCGGCGCTCGCGGCGCGGACGAAGACGCGCCTCCGCGGCACGGGGCCGGTCACGCAGCTGCACTACGCGCGCCGCGGCCTCGTCACGCCGGAGATGGAGTTCGTCGCCATCCGCGAAGGCTTCGACGCGGAGTTCGTGCGCAGCGAGGTCGCGCGCGGCCGCGCGATCATCCCGGCGAACGTGAATCACACCGAGCTCGAGCCGATGATCATCGGCCGCCATTTCGCCGTGAAGATCAACGCCAACATCGGCAATTCCGCCGTCACCTCGTCGATCGACGAAGAGGTCGAGAAGCTCCGATGGTCGACGCTGTGGGGCGCCGACACGGTCATGGATCTCTCGACCGGCCGCGACATCCACGAGACGCGCGAGTGGATCATCCGCAACGCGGCGGTGCCGATTGGCACCGTCCCGATCTATCAGGCGCTCGAGAAGGTCGGCGGGCGTCCCGAAGAACTGACCTGGGAGGTCTACCGCGACACGCTCATCGAGCAGGCGGAGCAGGGGGTGGACTACTTCACCGTCCACGCCGGCGTGCTCCTCCGCTACATTCCGCTGACGGTGCGTCGTGTCACCGGCATCGTGTCGCGCGGCGGATCGATCATCGCCAAATGGTGCCTCGCGCACCATCGCGAGAGCTTCCTCTACACGCACTTCCGCGACATCTGCGAGATCATGCGTGCCTACGACGTGTCGTTCTCGCTCGGCGACGGGCTGCGGCCGGGGTCGATCGCCGATGCGAACGACGAAGCGCAGTTCGCCGAGCTTCGGACCCAGGGCGAGTTGACGCGGATCGCGTGGGACGCCGACGTGCAGGTCATGAACGAAGGCCCCGGGCACGTCCCGATGCACCTCATTCGCGAGAACATGGACAAGCAGCTCGAATGGTGCAGCGAAGCGCCGTTCTACACGCTCGGCCCGCTGACCACCGACATCGCGCCCGGCTACGATCACATCACGTCCGCGATCGGCGCCGCGATGATCGGCTGGTACGGCACCGCGATGCTCTGCTACGTCACGCCGAAGGAACACCTCGGGCTCCCCGACCGCGACGACGTCAAGGCCGGGGTGATTGCCTACAAGATCGCCGCGCACGCGGCGGACGTCGCGAAGGGCCATCCACGCGCGCAGGCCTGGGACGATGCGCTGTCGAAGGCGCGGTTCGAGTTCCGCTGGCAGGATCAGTTCAACCTGTCGCTCGATCCGGTCACGGCGCGCGCCTTCCACGACCAGACCTTGCCGGCCGAAGGCGCGAAGGTCGCGCATTTCTGCTCGATGTGCGGCCCGAAGTTCTGCAGCATGGAACTGACGCAGCAGCTCCGCGCGGAGGCCGCGAAGGGCATGGAACAGAAGTCGGCGGAGTTCCGCAAGCGCGGCGAAGTGTACGTTCCGAAGGACTAGTCGATTGGCAGGCCCGGCCGCGCGCCGGGCATCCTCGATGAACGCCCGTCCCGCACAACCGAGCGACGCGGCCGCGATCGCCGCGATCTACAACCAGGGCATCGAAGAGCGCATCGCGACGTTCGAAACGCGGCTCCGCATCCCCGACGACATTCAGGCCTGGCTGGGCGGCCGGCACCCGGTGGTCGTGGTCGAGGACGAGGGGCAGATCGTCGCGTTTGCGGCGACCAGCCTGTACCGCCCGCGGGAGTGCTACGCCGGCATCGCGGAGTTCTCGATCTACGTCGCGCGCGCACGGCGCCGGAAGGGGTACGGGCGGGCCGCGATGGACGCGCTCTGCGAGGCGGCGGAACGCGCGGGCTTCTGGAAGCTGGTGTCGCGCGTCTTCCCCGAGAACGCCGCGAGCCGCGCCATGCTCAAGTCGCTCGGCTTCCGCGAAGTCGGCGTCTACCGCCGCCACGGCAAGGTCGACGGCCGCTGGCGCGACGCGGTGATCGTCGAAAAGCTGCTCGGCGAAGGGGCAGCATGAGCTCTTCGCATCGGCGGGTCTCAAGACCCGCCCTACATCTGTCTCGTCTGCGGGTCTCAAGACACGATCTAC
>JABFWM010000214.1 GCA_013362195.1 Acidobacteriota bacterium | reverse complement strand
GCGCGAATGCCGAGCGACGCGAGGAGCAGCGCCGCGATCGCCGGAATGAGCCTGACCGACCTCATATGACACGCCTCCTACGACGGCTGACGTTGGACCGTTTCTCGTGCGCCGGGTCTCACCGTCGCCGGTCTTCAGATCGGCCACCATTCAATACGTGGCGCGGCCGCCGCTCAGGTCGTAGACCGCGCCGGTCGCGAACGAGTTCTCGTCCGAGACGAGCCACGTCGTGAGCGACGCGAGCTCCTCCACGCGCAGGAACCGCCCGCGCGGGACTTTCGAGAGCATGTACTCGATGTGCGCCGGCGTGATCTGATCGAAGATGCGTGTCCGCGCCGGCCCGGGCGTGATGCAGTTGACCGCGATGTCCTCGCCGGCCAGTTCTTTGCCGAGCGACTTGGTCAACGCGATCACGCCCGCCTTCGCGGCGCTGTACGCGGACGCGTTCGGGTTGCCTTCCTTGCCGGCAATCGAGGCGATCGCGACGATGCGTCCGTAGCGCTGCGCGCGCATGTGCGGCACGACCGCGCGGCAGCACAGAAAGATGCCGGTGAGGTCGACGTCGATCACGCGGCGCCACTCGTCGGGTGGATACTCCCACACGGGCCGGGTCGGGCCGGCGATGCCGGCGTTGGCGACGAGGATGTCGATGCCGCCGAAACGTGCGGCGGCGGCCGCCGCGGCGGTCTCCACCTGCAGGTGATCCACGACGTCGACCACGGCGCTGTGCACCTCGCCGAGCGGCGACAACTCGCGCGCGGTGTCCTTCACGAGGTCCGCCTCGCGGTCCCACAAGCACACGCGCGCGCCCGAGTGGAGAAACCGCTCGGCGATCGCGCGGCCGAAACCTTGTGCGCCGCCGGTCACGATCGCGCGGCGTCCGTTGAGATCGTAACAATGCATCGATGCGCTGTGTTCGACCGCCGGCGAGCTCACGGCCGCGGGGAGAGCGGGGAGCACGCGGAAATAATTCTTCTGATTTCAATAAGCCAAAGGCCGTTCTCCCCGGACTCCCCGTGCCCTGCGCGTACGTCAGGACAGTCGTCGCTCATGTCCGGTCAATGCGACTCACGGGCGATCGCATGGCCGCGGCAGCCGACGAGGAAATCGAAGTCCGCGCCCGTGTCGGCCTGACCGACGTGCTCGACGAACAGCTGCAGGTAGCCGCCGTCGGGGAGCGCGGGCGCCCGCCACGCCTGCCGCCGCCGCGCGAGCTCCTCGTCGGAGACCTCGAGGTGCAGCGATCGGGCGTCGACGTCGAGCGCCACCAGGTCGCCGTCCTCGACGAGCGCCAGCGGGCCGCCAACGGCGGCCTCGGGCGCGACGTGCAGCACCACCGTCCCGTACGCGGTGCCGCTCATGCGCGCGTCGGAGATGCGCACCATATCGGTGATGCCCTGCTGCAGGAGCTTCGCCGGCAGGCCCATGTTGCCGACTTCCGCCATCCCGGGGTAGCCCTTCGGACCGCAGCCCTTCAGCACCAGCACGGAATCGGCGTCGACGTCGAGGTCGGGGTCGTTGATGCGCGTCTTGTAGTGCTCGATGTTCTCGAACACGACCGCCCGGCCGCGATGGCGCAGCAGGTGCGGCGACGCCGCGGACGGCTTCAGCACCGCGCCCGACGGCGCGAGGTTGCCGCAGAGGACGGCAATGCCGCCGTGCGCGACGATCGGCTCGTCGAAGCGGCGGATGACCTCGTGATTGTGGGTCGGCGCGTCCTTCACGTTGTCCCAGATCGTGCGGCCGTTCACGGTGAGCGCGTCACGATGCAGCAGGTCGGCCTCGCCGAGCGCGCGCAGCACGGCCGGCAGCCCACCCGCGTAGAAGAAGTCTTCCATCATGAAGCGGCCCGACGGCATCACGTCGGCGATGGTCGGCACGTCGCGCCCGAGCGTGTCCCAATCGCCGAGCGTCAGCGGCACGCCGGCGCGCCCGGCAATCGCCAGCAGGTGAATCACGGCATTGGTCGATCCGCCGACGGCGCCGTTCGCACGGATCGCGTTCTCGAAGGCCTGACGCGTGAGGATGCGCGACAGCGGCAGGTCTTCCCGGGCCATCTCGACGATCCGCCGGCCCGATTCGTGGGCGAGCGTGTAGCGGCGCGAATCGACGGCGGGAATGGCGGCGTTCTGCGGCAGCGACAGCCCCAGCGCTTCGACGATCACCGCCATCGTCGACGCGGTGCCCATCGCGGCGCAGACGCCGCTCGATCGGGACATGCAGGGCTCGGCGTCCATGAACTCCTGCGCGGTCATGACGCCGGCCTTGACGTCTTCGCTGAACTTCCAGACGTGGCTGACGCCAATCGTCTCGCCGCGGTACTTGCCGTTCAGCATCGCGCCGCCCGAGACGACGATCGCCGGGAGATCGCAGCTGGCCGCGCCCATGACGAGCGAGGGCGTGGTCTTGTCGCACCCGCAGAGCAGCACCACGCCGTCAATCGGGTTGGCGCGGACCATCTCCTCGACGTCCATGCTCACCAGATTGCGAAACAGCATGGCGGTCGGCCGCACGCTGGTCTCGCCGGTGGACGTGACCGGGAACTCGAAGGGGAGCCCGCCGGCTTCCCAGACGCCGCGCTTGACGTGTTCGGCGATCTCGCGGAAGTGGGCGTTGCAGGGGGTCAGCTCCGACCAGGTGTTGCAGATGCCGATGACCGGGCGCCCATCGAACACGTCGCGCGGCAGCCCGCGCCCCATCCAGCTGCGATGAATGAAGCCATCCTTGTCGCGCTTCTCGAACCACGCGCGCGACCTGAACCGACGTTCTGCCACCGGGGGACCTCCGTTCCGCGCGTGCAGTCTACATCTTCGTCGACAGCCACAGAAAGTAATGCGCGGCACCTTGCTGCTTCGAGCGGCAGTGAACTGACGAACTCTCTCCGCCCTCTCCGAGCTTTCCGTGTACGTCAGATCACAGGCGTGTCGAGTGACAACCACAGATGCAATTTCATGGGGGCGAACTTCTGTGGCAGTATGGCCCGCACTCATGCAGCAGATCCGACAGGACACGTCCGTCCGTCCGACCAGCATCCGCTACATCACGACCGCCTACGCGATGGTGCTGGCGATCATCATGTATCTCGATCGCGTGTGCATCTCGCAGGCCGCGCCGGCGATGACCCACGACCTCGGACTGACGCGCGTGCAGATGGGATGGGCGCTGTCGGCGTTCGCGTGGGCGTACGCGCTGTTCGAGGTGCCGGGCGGATGGCTGGGCGATCGCATCGGCCCGCGCCGCGTGCTGATGCGGATCGTGCTGTGGTGGTCGTTCTTCACCGCGGCGACCGGGTGGGTGTGGAACGCGACGTCGCTGGTCGTCACGCGCGCGCTGTTCGGCGCCGGCGAGGCCGGGTGCTTTCCCAATCTCACGCGCGTGTTCACGACGTGGCTGCCGGTCGGCGAGCGCGAGCGCGCGCAGGGGATGCTGTGGCTGGCGGCGCGGTGGAGCGGCGCGTTCACGCCGCTGTTCGTCGCCTACGTGCTCGATCTGATCAGCTGGCGGCGCACCTTCGAAATCTTCGGCCTGGCCGGCGTCGCGTGGGCGATCGCCTGGTACTGGTGGTACCGCGACGATCCGCGCACGCACCCGGGCATCAACGAGGCCGAGCTCGCGCTGCTGCCGGGCGCGGACCAGAGCGCCAGGGCCACCGACGTGCCATGGGGCCGCATCGCCCGCAGCGTGAGCGTGTGGATGCTGTGCCTGCAATACGCGTGTCTGTCCTACGGGTGGTACTTCTACATCACGTGGCTGCCGACCTACCTGCGTGAGGCACGCGGCACCAGCCTCAAGTTCGGGGCGCTGCTCGCGTCGCTGCCGCTGCTGCTCGGCGGGCTCGGCTGCATGGTCGCCGCCTACCTCATCCCCCGCCTCGCCCGTTCGTCGGGCAGCATCGTGCTCGCACGGCGCATCGTGGCGATTGTCGGATTCGTCGGCGCGTCGGCGGCGGTGCTCGCCTTCACCCGGGTGAGCGATCCGGTCCGGGCGATGCTGCTGCTCGGCCTCGCCGGCTTCTTCAACGACTTCGTGATGCCGGCCGCGTGGGCCGGCTGCATGGACATCGGCGGCCGGTATTCGGGCACCGTGTCGGGCACGATGAACATGGTCGGCAACATCGGCGGCGCGCTCTCGCCGCTCATTGTCGGCTACATCCTCACGTGGAATCCCGGCAACTGGGCGCTGACCTTCTACGTGTCGTCCGCGATTTATCTCATGGGCGCGGTCTGCTGGCTGTTGATCGACGCGCACACGCCGCTCGAAACGGCTCAGGGCTCATGACTCAGGGCTCACTCACGGTGGCTCAAGGCTCAAGGCTCAAGGCTCACGGCTCAAGGCTCATGGCGGCTCAGGGCTCACGGCTCACGTCGCGGGTTCGACGGCCGATGTTGGCGTCAGGCGGTAAGCGTCAGTTCACATGACACATCGCAACGTACTCGACTCCTTTCGTCTCGACGGCAAGGTGGCGCTCATCACCGGCGGCGCGCGCGGGCTCGGGCGCACGATGGCGATCGCGCTGGGTGAGGCGGGCGCCGACATCGCGCTCGCCGGGCGATCGCGCGACAGCTGCGACAGGGCCGCCTCCGAGATCGCCGACGCGACCGGCCGCACGGTCCGCGCCTTTGCGGCCGACGTGACCGATGCCGCCGACGTCACGCGCCTGGCCGAGGAAGTCCGCGACGCCTGCGGCGCGATCGACATCCTCGTGAACAACGCGGGCACCAACATCCGCGGCACCATCGAGCAGTTGTCCGAGGCCGACTGGGACACCGTGATCGACACGAACCTGAAGGGGCCGTTCCTGTGCTCGAAGGCCATCGCCCCGCAGATGGTGAAGCGCGGCTGGGGACGCGTCGTCAACATGGGGTCGATCCTCGCCAGCGTCGCGCTGCCCGGACGCGCGCCCTACGCCTCGTCGAAGTCCGGCATCGTCGGCCTGACGCGCGTGCTCGCCCTCGAGTGGGCCGGCACCGGCGTGACCTGCAACGCGATCTGCCCGGGTCCGTTCGCGACCGACATGAACAGGGCGCTGTTGAACGATCCGCCGGCGTATCAGGCGTTCGTCGCGCGCATCCCGATGGGACGCTGGGGAGAGCTCGACGAGATCGCCGGCGCAGTCGTGTTCCTGGCCTCGGACGCCGCCAGCTACATCACGGGCAGCGAGCTGTACGTCGACGGCGGCTGGACGGCGCGCTGACCGCGGGCCGCGAACCGCATATCGCCCCGCCCGTGCGATTATCGAACGGCGGCGCCGGCGGCTTCGGGTTTCGCACTGCGAATAGGCGCCTCCCGGTCAACATCCCTCTTGCGCGCCGCCGGTGACCCGCATACCATCGCGCATCGATCCGCGCGCCGCGTCCGGGCGGTCCGGGGTTTCTCGTACACGTCGTTCCAGCCACAGGTCGCAGCCGTCGTGAACGCACAGGGAGGAGTTCATGATTCGGAGTCGGACCACGCGAACACTGGCGGCAGCCGTGCTCGTGATGCTGGCGAGCGCGTCCGCCGCGCTCGCACAGATCACGACCGGCACCGTCGCGGGCACCATCAAGGACACGCAAGGCGGCGTCGTTCCCGGCGCTACGGTCGTGCTCCTCAGTGAGACGAAGGGCACCCGATCGAACCCGGCCGTCACCAACGAGACCGGTGATTACGTGTTCCCGAACGTCACCCCAGACACCTATACCGTCGAAGTGACGATGCAGGGGTTCAAGACCCTGACGCGTCCCAACGTGAAGGTCAGCGGCGGCGACCGCGTCGCCGTGCCGGCGCTCACGATCGAAGTGGGCGGGGCCGAAGAGACGATCACCGTCGCGGCGGAATCCCCGATCATTCAGGCACAGAGCGGCGAGCGCTCGTTCGCGATCACCACCGAGCAGATCGAGAATCTGCCGGTCAACCACAACAACTTCACCAGCGTCGTCGCGTTGACGCCCGGCGTCGTCGGCGGCGGCGCGTCGGCCGGCGGCACGCGTCTCGGCGGCGCGGGTCAGAACAACATCATGATGGACGGCGTCTCGGCGATGGACACCGGGAACAACGGCCAGATGCTGAACATGAACCTGGAGTCGATCGGCGAGGTCAAGGTGCTCGTGCAGGGCTACCAGGCCGAGTACGGCCGGTCGAGCGGCCTGCAGATCACCGCGGTCACCAAGAGCGGCACCAACCGCTTCCACGGATCGGTCTATCGCAATCAGTCCGACTCCGACTGGGCGACCAACAGCTGGGCCAACGAGAAGAACGGCGATGCGAAGGTGAAGGGCACCTTCAAGAGCCAGGGCTATACGATTGGCGGTCCGGTCGGAAAGCCCGGCGGCAACAACAAGCTGTTCTTCTTCTACGCGCACGAATATCGCCCGACCACGACCGCCATCAACAACGGCAACCCGATCCGCCTGAAGGTGCCGACGGCGCTCGAGCGGGCCGGCGACTTCTCGCAGACGGTCGATCAGAACGGCGCGCTGTTCAACCTGATCAAGGATCCGCAGTCGTCGCTGCCCTGCACGGCGACCAACACCGGCGGCTGCTTCCAGTCGGGCGGCGTCATCGGACGCGTGCCGGCCGATCGGCTGTACGCGCCGGGCATGGCGGTGCTGGCGCGCTACCCGCTGCCCAACCGCACGCAGGGACCTGGCGAGAACTGGAACTGGGAGATCCCGAGCAGCGACCTGCCGCAGATCAAGAATCTGCTGCAGCAGCCCGCGGTCCGCGTCGACTACCAGTTGAACAGCAAGCTGCGCTTCACCGGCAAGTATTCAGGCCAGCGTCAGCGCCGCATCACCCAGTCCGGCCTCATCCCCGGCTACAGCGACGTCTACACGCCCTATCCGTTCATCACCAATTACGGCGGGACGGTCAACTACGCGCTGAACCCGACGACGTTCATCGAAGGGACGTACGGGTTCATCCGCAATCAGCTGTCGGGCGGCAACGAGGGCGGCATCCTCGTCAACGACTCGGCGAACCGGCTGAACGGCCTCGCCAACTTCCCGCTGCTCTACAACGACGCGGGCGTTGTCGATCCGAGCTACTACGCGTACCAGGTGATGCAGCAGGTGAACCCGGTGTTCTGGGACGGCAAGCAGTTGAACATGGTGCCGATCTTCGCCTGGGGCAGCCGCGTGCAGGGCACGTCCGGGACGTGCGCCGCGCCGGCGCCGCCATGCCAGCGCTACCCCGGGTTCCTCAACATCAACCGCACGCAGGACGTCGCGGCCAGCATCACGAAAGTCGCCGGGCGCCACACCCTGAAAGCAGGCTTCTACAATAACCACAGCTACAAGGCGCAGAACACCGGCGCCGGCGGCGTGGCCAACCTGTCGTTCGCGGGCTTCGTCGACTTCGGCAACGACACCAACAATGCCC
>JABFWM010000275.1 GCA_013362195.1 Acidobacteriota bacterium | reverse complement strand
GTGTGGTCGCGGGCGGGTCTGTCTGTTCGGCCGTCTCATCTTAAGCCGAGGGTCGCAGGATAGAGTCCTGCCGGGCGCGCCAGTTCCTTCGAGATTCCGCGAACGCCTTCGGAATCTCAGCATCTCTACAGCCGCCAGAGACGGTCATCGCACCCGCCCGGCCTCTCGGGCTTCACATCAGCTCCGCCGTCACGGGATCGAATCGCCGACCGTCCGATGCGCGACCACCTGTCAGAATAGAGGCGATGGACCCGCAGCCGCGCCGGCGAACCGTCGTCCTCGCGGTCGTGCTCGGCGTCGTACCGTTCTTCGCGGCGGTCAACACGCTCGTCGGCACGGCCCGCGCGCGTCGTCAGCAGCTTGCGACCGAGTGGGGCGATCGCGGGCGCCGCGATTTGGCCGCCGGACAGGCCAACGCCGCCGTGGACGACTACCGCACCGCCCAGGAATATGCGCGCGACGGCAACGTCTATCGGATGATGCTCGCCGAGGCGCTCGTCGCCGGCGGGCACCTCAACGAAGCGCGCGCGCAGCTCCAGACGCTGTGGGCGCAGGAGCCGGGCAATGGAGCGGTCAATCGTCTACTCGGCCGCATCGCCACCGCGCAGGGCGACGAGACGGAGGCCATCCGCGCGTACCACGCGGCGATCGATGGGGCGTGGGCGTCCTCGGCCGCCGAGGCGCGGCGCGAGGCGCGCCTCGAGCTCGCGCGCTTTCTGATCCGCCGCGGCGAGATGACGATGGCGCAAGCGGAGCTGATCGCGTCGAGCGACGATTTGCCGTCCGATCCGAACGAGATCGTCGAGACGGCGGCGCTGCTCGCGCAGGCCGGCACGCCACAACGCGCGTTGGCGGTCGTCAGAAAAGCGCTGAAGGTTGACGCGACCCATCCGCGCGCGCTGCGCCTGGCCGGCGAAACCGCGTTCGCCCTCGGCGACTACCGGCAGGCCGTCCACTCTCTGGACGAGGCTGCGGCCCGCACGCCGCTCGAGCCGTCCGACGAGCGGGTGCGGAAGGTGAGCCGGCGCGTCCTGACGCTCGATCCGCAGGCGGGCGGCATCAGCTCCCGCGCGCGGGTACGCCGCATCGCCGACGACTTTCGGATTGCGACGGCGTGGCTCGATCGCTGCCCCCCTGACGCGAACGCCGACGTGAAGGCGAGGCTGGCCTCGACATCGGCGAAGGCGAACGAGCGCGATCTGGTGCGCGACCCCGATCTGGCAGACGCCACGCTTGCGCTCGCCGCAGACGTCGCCGCGGCCGCCGGTCGGTGCGCGTTTCCGAACGAGGAGGAGGCGGCGCTCGATCTCGTGTTGAAGCCGCATCGATCGGTCGAATGAGCACACCGCGCCGGCTGACTCTTGGATCGCGGATCGCGATCGGCGAAGAACAGTTTCTGCTCGTCATCGCGGTGCTCATCGGCATCTATTCAGGCCTGGCAGTGGTCTGCTTCCGGCTGGCGATCGAGTGGCTGCGGCTGGCGCTGCTCGGTCCGGCCCTGGCGCCGCCGTACCCGCGCGTGCTGCTCGTGCCGGCGGGCGTCGGGCTCGTCGTCGCTGCGCTGGTCGTGCAGCGGTTTCCGGCGGTGCGCGGCAGCGGCGTCAACCAGACCAAGGCGGCGCTGTACATCTACGATGGCTTCATCTCGTTCCGGACGGTCGTCGGCAAGTTCCTGACGAGCGCGCTCGCGATCGGCAGCGGCCAGTCGCTGGGCCCTGAGGATCCCTCGCTGCAAATCGGCGCCGGCCTCGCGTCGGCGATGGGCCGCCGGCTCAAGCTGTCGCGCGATCGGCTGCGGTACATCGCGCCGATTGGCGCGGCGGCGGGGCTTGCCGCCGCCTTCAATTCGCCGATTACGGCGGTCCTGTTCGTCATCGAGGAGGTCGTCGGCCGCTGGACTGCCGGCGTGCTCGGCGCGGTCGTCCTCTCGGCCGTGTCCAGCGTGGTCACGGAGCAGTGGTTCCTGGGCGACGAGCCGTTGTTTCGGGTGCCGCCGTACCATCTCGTCCACGGCGCCGAGCTGCTCGCGTATGCCGCGCTCGGGTTGATTGGCGGCGGCGTCGCGCTCGTGTTCGTGAAGGCCGTGACCGCGCTGCGGCCGCGCCTGCGCGCCCTGCCGCCGTGGACGTGGTACGTGCAGCCGGCGCTCGCGGGCCTGCTCATCGGCGTCATCGGCCTCAGGTTTCCACACGTGATGGGCGCCGGGTATGAGTACATCGACCAGGCGATGCACGATCAGTACGGCTGGCGGACGCTCGCCGCCCTGTGTGCGCTGAAGGTGCTGACGACCACCGCCTCGTTCGCGAGCGGGACGCCGGGCGGCCTGTTCGCGCCCACGCTCTTCATCGGCGCGATGCTCGGCGGGGCGGTCTGCGGCGTCGAACGGCTGATCGCGCCGCAGATCACCGGGCCGATCGGCGCGTACGTCCTCGTCGGCATGGGGACGCTCTTCGCGGGGATCCTCCGCGCGCCGATGACGTCGGTGTTCATGATCGTCGAGGTGAGCGGCAACTACTCGATCATCCTGCCGGTCATGATCTCCAACACGATCGCGTATCTCGTGTCGCGCCAGTTCCAGCGCCACGCGCTCTTCGACGTCCTCTCGCGCCAGGACGGCACCGAGCTGCCATCGATGGAAGAGGAGCGCGAGTACGATGAGCCGACGATCGAAGACCTGATGCGTCCGGCCTCGGAGGCGCCGCTGGCCGGCGCCGAACCGGTCGGCGCGGCCCTCCAGCGTGCCGGCAGTCTCGACGGAGACTACTTCCTCGTCGACGTGGGTGACGGCTCGTGGGCCGGCATCTCGCGCGCCGAGCTCACCGCGCTGGGCGCCGTGGCCTCGAACGACGCGCCGCTCGCGACCTTCGTGGCACCGATCGAGGGCCCGTACCTGTATCCCGATCAATCGATTGCGACGGCGCTCCGCGCGCTGCGCGGACGCCCGTTCGTGCCGATCGTGCATCGCGCCAACCGGCGGCGCCTCGAGGGCGTGCTCGCGTTGGACGATCTGGTGCGGGGCGTGGCGGCCACCACCGTTCCGGATTGAACATGTGAAGCGGCAGTCCGTGGATCATTTGCGGCGTTCGGCATCGATTCGGCGCTGGGTACTCGCGGCGGCGCTCGCCTGCGCGCTGGCGAGTGGCGCTGTCGTCACGGCACAGAGCCGAACCGGATCGCTCGAGGGCAGCATCGTCGACTCGGGCGGTGCGGCTATCGCGGGCGCGCCGGTCGCCGCGCGCAACCTCGACACCGACCAGACGCGGAGCACACGCAGCGACGCTCGAGGCGCATATCGCCTGCTGGATATGCCGGTCGGGACCTACGAGCTGCGCGTGGAGTACGGCGGGTTCGCGCCGTACGTGCACGGCGGCGTGGCCGTCGCGATCGGTCAGACCGCGCGCATCGACATCACCCTTCAGCCGGCCACTGTCGTGGAAAACGTCGCCGTCACCGCGCAGCCGCCGCCGCTCGACCCCGGCCAGACGGCCGTGGCGACGTCAATCGACACCGAGCGAATCGAGGAACTGCCCGTCCGGAGCCGGAACTATCTCGAATTCGTGCTGCTGGCGCCCGGTGTGGCCCGCGGACCGGTGGCGGCGACAACTTCCGGAGCGGCCTCATCGTTCCTGGCGGACAGCGGCTTCAGCTTCGGCGGCCTGCGGCCGCGAAGCAATACGCTGACGATTGACGGCCTCGACAACAACGACGATTTCTCCGGCTCGAGCCGGACGGAGCTGTCGCTCGAAACGGTCCGCGAATTCCAGGTCCTCAACAACGGGTGGCTCGCCGAAAATGGCGGCGCGTCCGGCGGCGCGATCAACGTCGTGACGAGGAGCGGCGCCAATGTGGTCCACGGCGATGCCTTTCTGTTCGCGCAGTCCGGGGCGTTCAACGCGGCGCCGAAGCTCGGGGAGACCGGCGGAAAGCGGCCGCGGTTGAATCGCTATCGCGGCGGCATGGCGATGGGCGGCCCCATCTTCAAGAGTCGCACCTTCTACTACGCCGCGGCCGAACGCGAGCACGCGGACGGATCGTCGGCGTCAGATGTCGATCCGAACGCGGCAACATTGATCAATGCCGCGCTGGCGGCGGGGGTGCCCGGTCCGGGAGAGATCCCGCACCTCACGATCGGCCTCTCTCCAACTGCGCGGCGGGAAACGGAGTGGTCGGCGAAGATCACGCACGAGTTCGCCGGCCATGGTGAGCTGGGGGCCCGCATCGCCGGGAACGACAACCGCGATGAGGGTGACGGCAACTCGGGAGCGTTGGCAGACGCGAGCGCCCGCGTCAGCCGCACCACCGATGATGCGGGCGTGGCGAGCTGGTGGACGACGACGCTGGGCGCGCGGACGACGAACGATCTGCGGGCACAGTTCGCAAAGCGGGGTGTCCGGCTGGTCCCGGCTCACGAGGACACGGGCGTGATTATTGCGGGCGTTGCCGAGTTCGGGACGCCATACGCCGGCCACAACACCCACGATCAAACGAAACTCGACCTCGCCGACCCCATCGGGCTGAGCCGCGGTCCGCACTTCTTGAAATTCGGCGGAAGCATCCGGCGGCTGCGCGTGACGGGCAGCACGGCCGACGGCGTCGCCGGTGTGCGCATCTACCGAACGCTCGACGATTTTCTGGCCGGCCGACCACAGGAAACGCGCATCATGTCGTCGAGCGAATCGCTCGATCTGCGGACGACGCGAACCAGCGTCTTCCTGCAGGACCACTGGACACCGCGATCGACGGTGACCATCGATTTCGGCGCGCGCTTCGACGCGACGTTCCTTCCTCGAAGCCTCGACATCACCAATCGTCAGCTCAGTCCGCGAGTTGGCTTCGCGTACCAGCCACAAGGCGGATGGCTGATTCGTGGCGGCGCCGGAGTATTTGCCGATCGGATCGTGCTGGCGGCACTCGAGCGGCCCTGGCTCTTCCGGCAGCGCGGCGTGACCGAACGCGTCTTCGTCGACGGTTTGGCGAGCGCGTCTCCTTCCAGCTACACAGCGCGCCGGGGGACATGGGATCCGCGAAGCACCCAGGCGAGCACCGGGGTCGAGCGCCAACTCACCGGGAACCTGACGATGTCCGTCAATTACCTGCTGGTGCTCGGGCGCAGGCTTCCGCGAACCGTCGATGTCAACCTCGCGCCACCGACGGTCCTCACCGCCCTGAACGCGGCCTCGCTTGGCGTCGACGCTCCGGTTCCGCAGCAGAGTGGCCGTCCGGTCTTTGGCCCGGCACGCCTGAATCCAGCATTCGACGCGGTGTTCGAGGTCCAGCCCACTGCCGCATCGACCTATCACGGCGTCACCGGCGCACTGAACCGGCGGCTTGCGAATGAGCTCGAATGGTCCGTCGCGTACACGTGGTCCCGCGCGACCGATTCAGCGTCCGATTTCGACGAGCAGCCGCAGGACCCGTACGCGCTGGCCGACGAGCGGGGCCCTTCTCGATACGACCAACGTCATCGGCTCGTGGCCAACGCGTTGTTCGAGCTGCCGATTGGCGAGGAAGAAGACCGACGTCCGGGTGTCGCGCCCAGCCGGCTGGTGCGCGCGTTCAGCCATATCGAGATCGCGCCGATCGTGATGATCGCCTCCGGCCTCCCCGCAAACGCCGTTACCGGCGTTGACGACAATCAGTCGCGCGCATTCCCGTTCACTTCCCGGCCGCTGGGCGTCGCCCGCAACGCGCGGCGCCTGCCCGCGTCCGTGACGCTCGATCTCCGGATCCTCAAGTACTTCCCGATTCGGCCGCACGGAA
The DNA here is from genome assembly GCA_013362195.1 of Acidobacteriota bacterium. Classification (GTDB taxonomy): domain Bacteria; phylum Acidobacteriota; class Vicinamibacteria; order Vicinamibacterales; family 2-12-FULL-66-21; genus QHWT01. The sequence goes on along the minus strand of JABFWM010000275.1, from coordinate 1,625 downwards.
AGCTCGACGTCGTCGTCGAAGCGTTCAACGTGATGAACCGGACGAACGTGACGCAGATCAACACGGTGTATGGACCGTTTCAGACGCCGCTTCCGTCATTCGGTCGTCCAATCACGGCCGGTCCGGCGCGGCAGTTTCAGGTGTCGGCTGATTTCGAGTTCTGAAGGTGCGCACCGGGCCCGGTGAGGAGGGTTCGAGCAGGGCGGCGCTCACGAGCGCGCCGCCCCGTCGATGCAGTCGATTCGGCCGCTACTGCTCGTCCACGAAGTGGAACGGCCGCCCCTGGTTGTCGACCTTCAGCCGCACGTGCTTGGCCACGCTCGGCACGCCGGCGTCGTCAATCACGAAGAGCATGTAATGGCCCTGCAGCGCCTGCGCCGCGAGGGCGGGCGCGTCGATTCTCAGGACGCCGTCTGCCGGCGTTCCCTTCACGCGGAAGTACAGCTTCACGTACTTCTCGCCCGATTCGAGGCTGTGCGTGTCGAAGTCGGTCCGGATGATCGAGACCGATGCGATGCGGCCACCTTCACGTCGAACTGCTGACGATAGGAGATCTCGTCGGGCGCACTCACGATGGCCGGACGTGCGGCCTCGTCCTCGGCGTTCTGGAACAAGTAGGGCGGCTTGAAGATCTGTCCGTTCGCGACGCCCCAGTCGGGGTCGCCGGCGGGATACGCACGATCGCCGGGCGGAACGAGATTGATCCGATCGTCGCCCATGATCATCACGCTCGCGTCTGGCAGCAGCAGCGCGTTGCCGTGGAGGCCTCGCGACACGGTCGTCTTGGACAGTTTGGTGACGGTGCCGGAAGCGGGATCGAACATCTGCACCGGTAGCACGTTGCGCTCCTCGTAATTCTGCAACGGCCGCGTCCCGTCCTTGCCCGACGTCACGAGCACCTTTCCGTCGGGCAGCACCACGGCCTTGTAGAAGCTGCCGGTCTGAATCAGATCGGCCTGCCGTTCCCAGAGCGGCGCGCCGCTGGCCAGGTCAATCATGTACGTCGATTTGGTCGGCCGCCGGGTACCCGGCTCCTTGCTCGAGAACATCACCAGCTTGTGCGACAGCGTCATCCCGTTGGGGCCGATCTCCGTCAGGCTCGCCGTCGGACAGCAGTAATCCTCGCCGTCGCCGACCTGAGCGAGCTCGGTCCAGTGGTTCTGTCCCGCCACGTCCCGATTCGGGTCGCGCAACGCGGCGAGCACGTCGAGGCAGTAGGTGTTGCCGTTGTACGGTCCGTCGAATTTCGTATTGGGCGCACCGGCCAGGAACGGATCGTTGGGATTGAGCGGCGCAGCGGGCCCACCGATCGCGCAGACTTTCCAGTCCTCGGGTCCGAGACCGGTCTGGACCACCTCGGCTTGCGGGTACACGGGGAAGATCCGCCGTGCGTTCTCGAGCGCGATGGTGCGATCGGTCCGCGGGTCGTAGACTTCCGGCACGACCTGGTGCACCTTCGAGGCCCTGAAGGCCTCGTCGCTGTTGCCGAGCGGAACGGCCGGCTTCGGGCCGATCGTCGCATCCTGATCGGTGCCCCCGAGCACCAGGACGAGATCGTTGGGCAGCGCGATGGCCGTCGGATACCACCGGGCGTACTTCATGTCCGATCGATCTTTCGGCTGGGT